>JABHBC010000041.1 GCA_018674025.1 Flavobacteriaceae bacterium | reverse complement strand
GATTTTAGGTTAGCATTAATAACGTTCATTGTATCACACACACAGTTATTAATTGGATTATTATTATATTTTATTTCTGATAAATTTTCCCTTTGGTATGAGTTAAGTTTTAACGAAATTATTACTAGTTCAATTAATAGACTTTATTTAATTGAGCACCCTTTAGTTAATATAATAGCGATTGTATTTATTACAAGAGGATATAGTCTTCACAAAAAGAAAAGAGTTTCAAATCCTAAGTTTAAAGCAATTGGGTTTAATTATTTATTAGGTCTTGTATTATTATTGTCTAGAATACCTTGGGGTAACTGGATAAATTTTCCCTAATTACAACTAATTAGTTTCCTTGATTAAGTAAATAAATGATGGGTAGTGATCACTATATCCGTTAGTAAATTTTCCCCAAGAAAAACTTCTAAAAGGTTGACCTTTATACCTACCTTCTTTTTGAGTTAGGTAAGGCTTATTGAAAACTCCAGCTTTATAAAATTTATAACTCGAATAATCATCACCTAATAATCCTTTAGAGACAATGACTTGATCAAAAAGAAACCATACATCTCTGTATGAGTTAGAGCCAATTCCTTCGTTAGTTAAAATTTTCTCCATTGGATTATACATTTCTTTAACTTTCACATCTTCTTTGTTTTTCTTAGCTCCAATAATTCCTTTAATGCTATTATTCATTGGATTATCGTTAAAATCTCCCATGGTAATTATCTTAGCATTTCTATCTAATTTATGAAGCGAATCTATTATTTTCTTATTTAATCTTGCAGCACTTTCACGTTTAGACATGCTTCTAGCTTCACCTCCAGATCTTGATGGCCAGTGATTAACTATTATGTGAATTAAATCCCCATCAAGATTTCCACTGACTAATAATTGATCTCTAGTGTATATCCTTTTGTTTGTCTGGTCGTCATAGATTAATAATTCAAATGACTTTGTAGATGTAGGCTTAAAAACACTTTCATCATAAATCATTGCTACATCAATCCCTCTTTTATCCGGCGAATCATAATGTATTATATTATAATTTTTATCAGTTAAAGAAGAATCATTAATTAAATCAACTATTACTTGTTTATTTTCAACTTCAGATAAGCCAACTATAGCTGGATGTCTTTGTGTATTCTCCTTACCAATATCAGAAATCACTCTAGCCATATTTTTTACTTTTTGCTTATAAATTCCCCCTCGATTATAATTAATCTCCATCATCGGGCTTGCTTCATCATTTTTATTTGGATCATTTATTGTGTCAAATAAATTCTCAACATTATAAAATGCTAGTGTATGAATTTTAAATTTTCTTTCATTTTGCGAAAACAAAGAAGTAATAAAAAAGAAAGAAATTATAAGTAACTTAAAAGTAAAATTATTCATTTTTGTTATTTTAGTATTATATCTAATATTTAGATGGTTAAAAATATTAAATATGTACAAATAATACATTAAATTTGATTTTTATTTAAAAATTATATTTAAACCTCTATTAAGCTAAATATGAAAAACAATTTATTAATATTTTTCGTTTGGATTTTTTCATTTTTTAGTGCTTTTTCTCAAAACGGCACTATAACTGGTAGTGTTCTAGACGATAAAAGCAATGAGACTATTTCTGAAGTTAATGTACTTATTCAAAATTTAGAAATGCAAACGTACTCTGATATCGATGGGGTTTTTAATTTTAAAAATAATGTTCCTGCTGGGAAGCAAACCCTAGTTTTTTCCAAGTATGGATATGAAAGTAAGTCTTTTGAAGTAATTGTTCCAGAAAATGGGGCCGTAAGTATTGATAAACTTAAACTTAAATATAAAAGACAGGTAAGTATAATTAATAATGAATCACAGTCTGTTCCTGAGCTTTCTCAGTTAGTAGATGAACCTACAGAAGAATCGAGCTTAATTACAGAAGAGGGGGAAAAACTCTCTGGTCCTGTTATTGACTTGATTGATGCACCTGTAAATGACCAATTTACAATTTCGATTAGTGATGACGAATTAAGTGATGACACGTCAGGTTCTGATAATATTTCAGGATTATTGCAATCTTCTAAAGATGTGTTTTTTAGAACTGCTGCATATGAATTTAGCTCATCATTTTTTAAAGTTAGAGGATTAGATTCAGATAATGGAATGGTACATATTAACGGTATAGAAATGAATAAGCTATACAATGGTAGACCTCAATGGGGGAACTGGGGAGGACTAAATGATGTGCTTAGAAATCAAGATTTTACTGATGGAATTACTCCTTCTACATATAGTTTTGGCGGACTTTTAGGAGCAAATAATATTAATGTACGTGCTTCTGAATACAGCGAAGGTGGAAGAATTACTTATTCTTCTTCTAACAGAAGTTATACAAATAGATTAATGGCAACCTACTCATCTGGAATTATTGAAGGAGGGTGGGCATATGCTCTCTCTATGGGTAGAAGATGGGGAGATGAAGGTTATCAAGATGCCACATTTTATGATTCTAATTCCTTATTTATTTCTGTAGAAAAGAAAATTAGTAACAAACATAGTATTAATTTTACCGGGATTTATGCACCAAACAGAAGAGGTAAATCGTCTCCAAATACACAAGAAGTTTATGATTTGAAGAATATACGTTATAATGATTACTGGGGTTGGCATGATGGTAAGAAAAGAAACTCTCGTGTTAAAAGAGTTGT
>JABHBC010000040.1 GCA_018674025.1 Flavobacteriaceae bacterium | reverse complement strand
TAAAAGAGAATGGTATTTAAAACTGTGTTTTGCTAACCAATTTTCTGTTACAGATCTATGTTCTTCAACTCTAGATGTAAAGAAACATATCATGTGTCCATCATCAAACCATTTATTACATGTTCTTAAGGCATCTTCAAATGGTAAGCATGTTGACATTCTTTCAGGTTCTTCATTAGGCACATCATCAGTTATAGTACCATCAATATCAATTAAATAGTTCTTAACTCCACTGGGAAGTATTGGACTAACTTTCTCTCCAGATTCCACTTTATCGTGAAGCATTTTATCAATCTCTTCTCTTTTCATTAATTTTATTATTATTATTTATTCTTTCCAATTAAGTCTGTCCATTTGGTTGTATGGCCATGGTGCACCGTTGTTTTCAATATTTGACATCATATTATTGAGTTCAATGGGAGCTGATGATTCTTCCATTACAAGATATCTTCTCATATCTAAAATAATTGATAAAGGATCTATACTAATGGGACATTCTTGAACACAAGCATTACAAGATGTACAAGCCCATAACTCTTCTTTAGTTATATAGTCATTTAATAATGTTTTACCATCATCTACAAAATTACCGTTATTTAAATCTATATTTTTTCCAACTTCCTCAATTCTATCTCTTGTATCCATCATTATTTTTCTTGGGGAAAGTTTCTTACCAGTAATATTGGCAGGACAAACACTTGTACATCTACCACATTCGGTACATGAATATGAGTTTAATAATTGTAATCTATTTAAATCCATTACATCTGATGAACCAAACTTATCTATTTCATCAGATTCAGAAGCATCATTTGAGAAAGCTGTATCAGGATCCATCATTAATTTTACTTCGTTGGTTACAGAGTTAAGGTTATCGATTTCTCCAAGACTATTGAGTTTGGCAAAATAAGTATTTGGGAAACCTAAAAGAATATGTAGATGTTTTGAGAAATACAAATAATTCATAAAAATTAATATTCCAATTATGTGAGCCCACCAACAAGCTCTTTCAATAAAATGTAAAGTTTCACTTGAGTAATCACTAAAAAAACCTGCAACATAACCACTAATTAGATTGCCTGAGTTCATTTCTTGAAATTTCAAATCAGTGGCATTCATTGTGATGAAAAGAACCATTAAAACTACTTCAAAATAGAGAATAATATTAGCATCATTTTTAGGCCAACCATTCATGTTATCTCCAAAAAATCTTTTTAATTTAATTACGTTTCTTCTAATCCAAAAAACAGAAACAGCGAAAATAACTGAAACAGCTAAAAATTCAAATGTTCCGATTAAATATCCGTAAAAAGACCCCATAAAGCCAGAAAAGAGCCTATGAGAACCTAATATGCCATCTAAAACAATTTCTAAAAGCTCTATGTTTATTACCACAAAACCCACATAAACTACAACATGTAAAAAACCTGAAACGGGGCGTTTAATTAGCTTACCTTGACCTAAGGCAATTTTTAACATATTTACAAACCTCTGTTTCTTATTATCTGAAACGTTAATTTGTTTACCTAAATTAATATTTCTATAAAGACGAAGTAAATTTCTTGAGAAGAAATATAACCCTAAAAATAATACTACAACAAAAATAATATTGGGTAAGTATTCAAACATAGATAGTTATTGGTTTTTACTTGTATTTTTTCCAAATATTGAAAAATGAACATATCTGTTAGGGTTAGCTTTAATATCATTTATCAATTCTTCAAGCTCAGCAGTTGCTTTTTCTAAGTTGTTAAATATCGCATCATTATCTAGTAACTTAGAAATACTACCGTCGCCTGTGTTTATCTTCGTTAAAACCAAATTAAAATTAGTAACAGTAGTTTTAAGTTCTAAAATCAAATTACTAAGATTTGCATCTGAAACACTTTTTGTAATTTCACTAAGATTTTCAGCAGATGTCTCAATGTTTTTCAATGAATTTTCAATAGAATTAGAATTATTTGAAATTATTGAGCTTAAATTATCAGTGGTCTCATACAAAGATTCTGAAATATTCTTGAAATTAAGTATGCTTTGTTGTAATGAAATTTTAGTGTCATTACTGAGTAAATCATTAATATTAAGCATTACCTTATCTGCATTCTGTATGGCACTCTCAAGCTTGAATTGTAATGGAGTAAGTTTTTGATTAACAAGTTCTGTTAGACCTGGTTTTATTATTCCTTTCAGGAAATCTCCACTTTCTGCTATAGAAGTATCCTTATAATTAGGAATAATTGCGATAGCTTTACCCCCAATTAATCCTGTTTCATATAATTCTGCTTTACTAGACTTAGAAAACTCTACTGCATTATCAATCATAAGCTTAATTTCTAGTTTATTATTATCATCACCACTAAAGCTAATTTTTTGGACGTTACCTATTTTGTATCCATTGATTGTAACTGGATTTGAAGGCACCAATCCTTCAACGTTATCATAAACAACTAAAAAATATCTAGACTTATCAAATAAGTTAATACCTTTTAGGTAATTAAACGAAAAAATAGTCATAACCAATCCCGTCATGACTAAAACTCCAGTTCGTATTTCTTTTGTTATTTTCAACTTTATCAATTTATATTTAAATTTATGAATAATCCATTAATTATTTTTAAAATTATGAGATTAATCCAAACTGATTTGAATTCCATTTTCAAAACCAACAATAAAAGCGTTTTTAAAACCTTTAGTTTTAGCAAGTTTTAGTTTAGCGTTAATTACTTCCATACTTGATGATGTACTAAAATAATATTTATATAATCTACCAGACTTTAATCTTGAAATATCTCTAAGACCTTTAAAATTATACGATTTTAACTCAATCTTTCTTTTACTAGCTGCTATTTGAACTTTATATGTAATATTTGAGTTTGCATATTCTAGATTAGAAATTACATTATTAGAGATATATGCTTTTTTATATTCAACAATAGCGTCATATATATTTTTTGCAATATCCTTCTGTGCTTTATTGGTATTTAAATAAGCACCTTCTTTAGGATTACTTATAAAACCTGCTTCAATTAACACACTTGGCATGTAAGTGTTATGAAGTACCCAAAAACCAGATTGCTTAACCCCACGGTTCTTAAGTTGTAAATTGTTTTTAAAATTATTTTGAATACTATTAGCCAATAAAATACTTTGATCTAAGTAATCTTCTTGCATTAGAGTGAGACCAATTAGATTTTCAGGTGAATTAGGATTAAAATCATCATATTCAATCTCAAAATCTTCTTCTAAAAATATGACTTCATTTTCTTGTTTTGCAATATTAAAATTTCTTTCATTCGCATGCATACCTAAAACAAAAGTTTCTGAACCGTTAACTTTTTTATCATGAAATGAATTACAATGAATTGAAATAAATAAATCAGCATCTGCATTATTAGCAATTGCTGCCCTTTCTCTTAATTTTAAAAAAACATCACTTTTTCTTGTATATATGACTTCATTAGAATCATCTTTTTCAAGTAACGCGCCTAAATTTAATGCGATTTTTAAAACTATTTCTTTTTCAGTAAAACCAAATTCTGTTGGTTTTCCGGGGTCTTTACCTCCATGACCTGCATCAATTACAATTTTAAACTTTTCTTGTGAATATAATTTGTCGACATTAAAAATTAAAAAAAAAGACAGTAAGAATATTGTTAAAATAGGGTTAAAAACAACACTAATTCTATATGAGTAAAACATATTTTATATATTAATTTTGAGAAAAATATACGTAACTTTATAAAATCTATTTTGTAGATTATAATACGTACCAAAAATACATTATAAACATTGCAAAAATACATCCATAATATAATTTTGGCCTTAAGTTATACAATGTTTATAAACACAACTTGTATGGGACAAGTGTTAGACTCGTTACAACCAACAAAAAATATAGTAAAAGATACCATTTACTCAGATACTACTAAAGTTAAAAAAAACTTTTTTAGAAGTGCTATTTATAATGCTTCTGATACTGTATCCATTGACCCTAAATTAAAAAAAATAACACTATATAATAATGCTCGACTTGAATATGGAGATATGGAAATTACATCTGGAAAAATTGTAATTGACTATGAAAAAAATGAAATATATGCAGGAAGAATTAAAGACACAAGTGGGGTTTTATCTCAATCACCTGTTTTTAAAGAAGGGAATGATATTATTGAACCTGATTCAATTAGATTTAATTTAGACACAAAAAAAG
>JABHBC010000006.1 GCA_018674025.1 Flavobacteriaceae bacterium | reverse complement strand
GTGTGATGTTTGGAAATCCCGAAACTACTACTGGAGGAAATGCGCTAAAATTCTATGCATCTATCAGGCTTGACATCAGAAGGTCAACCCAGATTAAAGACAGTAATGGGTCTGTATTGGGTAACAAAACAAGGGTAAAAGTGGTTAAAAATAAAGTTGCACCTCCCTTTAAATTAGCTGAATTTGATATTATGTATGGACAAGGAATCTCAAAAGTTGGTGAAATCCTTGATATCGCTGTTGAATCTAATATAATTCAAAAAAGTGGATCCTGGTTTAGTTATGATGAAACCAAATTAGGTCAAGGAAGAGATGCGGTAAAAACCATGATAAAAGATAATCCTGAATTAATGGAAGAATTGGAGAATAAAGTCAAAGCTTTAGTTGCTGAGAATTAAGATAAATCTTCTAATATTAAATTTCTAAAACGATCACTTGTAATCGAAACTTCTGATTGAGTTAGCCCAAAAGTACTTTGAGGCTTGTGATATTTTACCCTTAATCGCCCAGGTTTACCGCTAAAAAATGCAAAAGGAAATCGTTTTTTATTATCTAAAAAAGTTAAACAAACTATTGGTATTTGATGTTCAATAGCAATTTTAAACGCCCCTTTTTTAAATTTATCTAGAGCTACAGACGGGTCGGGAACTCCACCCTCTGGATAAATACAAATACTAAGCCCATCTGCCAATCTTCTTTGGGTATAAAAAAATACTGATTTTCGACTTTCTGGACTAGATCTATCAACTAAAATACATGCTCTTTTGTATATAACCCCAAAGAAAGGGATTTTTGAAAGTTCAGCCTTTCCAACAAAAACAAAAGGATGATCTTTAAATATGGATATCATACACATTATATCCAACATGGAGGTGTGATTACTTATAAACATATAGTTTTTACCCTTTTCTAATATAGGTGTTTGATTTATCCTCCAATACATACCCATAAGAAGTAAAACTATGTTTGACCATAAAGTTGCAAGCTTGAATACTTTGGGATACCAAGATTCTTTTAAGCTGAAAACAAATAAAAGTGGGAAAAGAATAATCCAGCTTATACTACTGATTAAATAAAACCAAATCCTATATATTGTCCAAAAAAAATACTTGAATAATATCATGTTTTCAAAACTAATTAAATTAATTGAGGTATTTAAATAAAAAATTTAACTTTGTAATCTAAAGATTATAAGTAGTGAGTAGAATTTTGACTGGTATACAAAGTACAGGAACACCGCATTTAGGTAATCTACTAGGCGCTATTATTCCTGCTATAAAAATGGCAAATGATTCAAAAAATGAATCTTATTTGTTTATAGCTGATATGCACTCAGTCACACAAATAAAAGACGCAGAACAATTGCGATTAAACACATATTCTACAGCTGCATGCTGGTTAGCCTTTGGGTTAAATTATGATAAAACCATTTTTTACAGACAAAGTGATGTCCCTCAGGTTACTGAGCTTGCCTGGTATTTAAATTGTTATTTTCCATACCAAAGATTAACATTAGCGCATAGTTTTAAAGACAAATCAAATAGTTTAGAAGATATTAATGCCGGACTGTTTACTTATCCAATGTTAATGGCTGCCGATATATTATTGTATGACGCTGACATAGTTCCTGTTGGAAAAGACCAGCTTCAACATCTTGAAATTACTAGAAGTGTGGGGAATAAATTTAATCATCAAAATGGAGAAACATTTATAATACCTGAATCCAAAGTTGATGAAGAATCAATGCTTATTACAGGAACCGATGGGGAAAAAATGAGTAAAAGTAAAAATAATGTGATAGATATTTTCTTAGATGAAAAGCCTCTTAAAAAACAGATTTCGGCTATTAAAACAGATAGTCTTCCTTTAGAAGCTTCTAAGGACTGGAAAAACTGTAATTTATTTAAACTTTATAAATTACTGTCTACTGAAAAGCAAGCAGAAACAATGAAAACCAACTACATAAAAGGTGGATATGGTTATGGTCATGTTAAAACTGACTTATTAAATTTAATTCTTACTAAATATAAATCTGAAAGGGAAAAATATAACTTTTATATGTGCAATTTAGACAAGTTAGATAGCATCTTAAAGGCCGGCGCAGTACAGGCTTCTAAAACAGCTGACGAGGTTCTTAATAGAGTTAGAATAAAAGTTGGGTTTAATTAAAAAGATTACTAACTTTAATAACTATAAACATTCATAAAATGAACTTAGACAAATATATAGAAGACTTACTTTACAGAAATGAATGCGTTGTAATCCCTGATTTTGGAGCTTTTATCACTTCAATTAATTCAGCCAATATAAATAGTGAAGGCATATTCACTCCTCCTTCTAAGTCAGTTTCATTTAATAAAAAAATTAAAAAGAATGATGGTATTTTAGCCACTTACATTGCTGATTTAAATAATATTTCATTTGATGAAGCAATGAAATTAATTAAGCTAAATGTTTCTAACTTTAATAATGACATACTTAACAAAAAAGATATTGTATTTAAAAAAGTTGGGGTAATATCATTCAAAAACGAAGTGACGGAGTTTAGCTCCTACAACAACGTAAATTACTTAAAAAAATCTTACGGACTTTCAAGCGTATCAAGTTCGTCAATTAAAAGAAACAAGAAAAAAGTTGCTTTTTCCAGCTTTTCAAAGTATGCTGCAGCTCTAATAATTGGACTTGTAATATCTAGTCTTGTTTATAACAATGAAGTTAACAAAACAGCACAAAAAAACATTATTGCTTACCAGCAAGCTGATCTTTTGATTGAAAAAGAAATACAAAAAGCAACCTTTGTAATTGAAAACCCTCTTCCACTTGTAAAAATGATAGTAAAAGAAAATATTGGCGCCTTTCACGTTGTAGCTGGATCTTTTAGTATTGAGGAAAATAGTTTTACTAGAGTAAATCAATTAAAAAACAAAGGATACAAAGCCAGAAAAATTGGTCAAAACAAGTATGGGTTATATCAGGTTGCATATTCCAGTTTTCAAACTAGAGCTGAGGCTGATATAGCTTTAGAGCAAATACGCGTTTTAGATAATCAAGCTGCCTGGATATTAAATAAAGAAATAAACTAAATAATGCCATTAAAAACAGCTATGTCATCATTAACTGTGATGACAGATTTAGTCCTTCCAAGTGAAACCAATGCAATTAATAACTTATTTGGAGGCGAATTACTAGCAAGAATGGATAGAGCTGGTTGTATAGCTGCAAGAAGACACTCTGGTGAAATAGTTGTTACAACCTCTGTTAATCATGTAGCATTTAATAAAGCTATTCCTTTGGGTAGCATTGTAACTATTGAGGCTAAAGTTTCCAGAGCATTCAAAACCTCAATGGAGGTATACCTAGATGTCTGGATAAATTTTGATGGAGGAGAAAAGATTAAGTCAAATGAGCCTATTTATACTTTCGTAGCAGTTGACAAAAATGGTAAACCAACATCAATCCCCGAAATAACTCCTGAATCTAAATTAGAGACTGAAAGATACAACGGAGCTTTAAGAAGGCGTCAACTTAGCCTTGTGTTAGCTGGTAAATTAAAAGCGCAGGAAGCAACAGAGTTAAAAGCTTTATTTCTTGCCAATCCAAAGTAAGGGGTTTTCAGTCTTATTATCCCTAAATAAACTGAAACTTAATATTGTCTGACCTGAACTTTTATTTGTAATAATTTGACCTAATTCTTGTTTTGTTGAAACCTTATCTCCTTTTTTTACATAAATATCTGAAAGATTTTTATATACAGTGAAAAAATTACCGTGTTGAATTAGTATAGTTTTAGATCCATTTTTTGAACTTATAATTCTATACACCGATCCATTAAATATAGTTCTAGCCTTTTGAAATGAAGCAGTAATTATTCTTATTCCATTACTTTGAATTGTTGCTGTTTTAACTATTGGATGGGGTTGCTTTCCGTATTTTAGAGAAATATATCCTTTTTCAACTGGCCACGGAAGTTTTCCTTTATTTGAGATAAAATTATTTGACAATATTTTAGCTTCGGGTGTTAGAGCAAAGAGTTTAGATGAAGTGTTTTTCTTTCTGTTTGACTCAGCTATTGCTTTAGCGATAATCTTTTCAATTTCTTTATCAATTTTTGCTGTTTTTTGTTGTTTCAACTTAATCTCTCTAAGGTATTTAGTTTGATTATTAGAAATAAAATTTAAAAGATTGTTTTTCTTTGAAATTTCTAAATTGATGTTATTCTTTATTTTTTTATTATCACTTACTAACTTTAATTGAAGATTTTTGTCATTGTTCAATTTATTAGCTAGTGATTTAAGCTCTTTAGTATTAACAGCTATTTTTTGTAATTGATTGTTTTGAAACTCTGAATATTGTTTAAAATATTGAATTCGTTTTAAAGCCTGTTGAAAATTAACAGAAGAAAAAATAAACATCAACTTTCCTGTTTTAGATCTAGTTTTATATGATTTCAATATCATTTCTGAATATTGAGACTTTAAAATTTGTTGTGACTTTTGAAGCTGATTTATTGATTCTTGATTATTTCGAATTGAAACAGAAATTATATTAAGTTCATTATTAGTGATTTTTATAATCTCATTTTGAAGTTCTAGTTTATAATTTAGATTTTCTATGTTCTCTAAAACAAGTTTTTTTTCATCTTTAGAATTATTAATTAACTTTTGAATATTCTTTATTTCGTTTACTAGACTAATTCTTTTGAGCTCTAAATCTTTTTGAGTTAAGTTTTGGGTGTAACAAGATGTGCTATACAAAATCAATGTTGTTAGTAAAAAGATGAATTTTAGTCTATTGAACATCGATTAAAATTTTTTTATAATCCCCTGGAATTTTAAATGGAAGTTTAAATTTATTGTTGAGTTTGATAGACTTAAATTCTAAATTGATTTGATCCATTAAAACACCTTCATAATTAGCTAGATTTAGTGTCACTGAATTTTCTTGTTCTATATCCTGTACTTCAAAATTAGTTTTATATAACTTAATTTTTGAAGGAAAAGTCATATTATCAACATCAGTAAAGTCAAAATATGACAGCTCATAAAGATTAAAATTATTTCTACCCTGTTTAATTTTAAACGAATATTGATTTATTTTAAAATTATTTGAGTTTATAAAATAACTTCCTTCAAATACATTTTTATTTATTTGAGAAGAGTTTGAAATAATACTCCAATTAAATATATAAGGGTCGCCTTTACTATTAAAAGAATCATTAAAGTCGGATTTATTGATCTTTTCAACTGGCTCAGATATTAATAAGCTTTCAATAGTTTCATAACTCAATTTCAATCCTAAAATTTCATCAATGTTACTAAAGCTTGATTTTAAATAGTTTTTTTGAAGCTTATTATAATAAAACAAGCTGTCTTTAGTAATCAAAACTCTAACAATTCCTGCCGTAGAGCTTAACCATATTGCCTTGTCTTTTATAATTCTAATATTCGCAGAATAGCTTTTACTTTTTCCTTTATTATTTAACTTTATTTTTAATTTAGACTGAAAAGATCTGAATTTTGATTTTGACTTTGAAACTTTTCTAATTACTTGTTTTGCGTTTAACCTCTCAGTATCTAAGTTTGTTGACCTGGTTATATCCTTAGTAGGCTTGCAAGAAGATATTATTATTAGAAGAAGAAAGTATTTTAAAAATCTCATAATCTTAATTAATTCCTGTGCTTCCAAAACCGTTAACTCCTCTGACAGTTTTGGGCAGTTCATTTACCTCAATCCATTGTGCTTGCTCATGACTTGCAATTACTAATTGAGCTATTCTGTCTCCATTATTTATAGTATAGGGCTCTTGTGATAAATTAATTAATATTATTCCAACTTCTCCTCTGTAATCAGCATCTATTGTTCCAGGTGAATTTAGCACACACAATCCGTGTTTTATGGAGAGGCCACTTCTAGATCTTACCTGTGCTTCAAAACCTTTAGGTAAAGAAATATAAAGACCTGTTTTAATTATTTTTCTTTCTAAAGAGTTAAGTATTACAGGTTCGTCTATAAAAGCCTTAAGGTCCATCCCAGCTGAAGAAGTAGTTTCATAGTGGGGAAGATTATGATTAGATTTATTTATTATCTCAATTTTCATTATTTATAAGTTTAATTGTGTTCTTTTCAAATTTAATTATGACTAGTCCAAGTAAAATTAATATTCCTATTCCAAAATAATAATTTCCTGGAAAAATATAAAAAGAAGTAAAAGCAAAAAATGTACTTAGCGCTATATATGTACATATTTTAGGAAGGTTATAAGGAATTGGATAATGACGTTGACCTATAAAATAAGATATTATTGCCATTATAAAATAAGCAAGAAATGTTGCTACTGCTGATCCTAAATATCCGTAAAAGGGAATTAAAGCAATGTTTACAGAAAGTGTAATTACAGCACCGAAGGTAGAGATATATGCTCCAAATTTTGTTTTGTCTGTTACTTTATACCAAACGGATAAGTTTTGATATATCCCTAGAAATAAGTTAGCCATAAGAATAATAGGTACTATGTATAAAGCTTCCCAATATGCTGAATCACCAATAAAAAGAAATTTTAAAATATCTATGAATACCACAACTGTAATAAGAATAAAAGAGCCTAATATTACAAACACCTCTAAAATTAATGCATATGCTTTTTCAGGTGAATTATTTTTGGCAGAACTAAAAATAAATGGTTCAATACCTAATTTGAAGGCCGTTGAAAAAAGAGTAATAAACAGGGCTAGTTTATAACAAGCTGCATACATTCCTATTTGTGCTTTATCAACATCAAAATAATCTAATAAAATTTTATCAAAACTTTCATTTATTGAAAATGCTAATCCGGCAATCAAAATTGGGGCAGAGTATTTAAGCATTTTCTTTAGTAATTTAAAATCTATTTTATATTGAATGTTTAAATAGAAATTAATCATTAGCAGAAAAGTTAATGCACTTGAAATAAGTAAAGAAATAAAAATATAATTAATTTCAAAGTTCTCAAGGTATATATAATCCAGCGAAGAACTTTTAGTGTGATTATTTTTAAGAAAAATTAAAAAGAAAATATTTAATGAAATATTCACAATAACATTAAATATTTTAATCACTGTATATTTAATTGCCTTATTATTTAATCGCAAATAAGCAAATGGAATTACAACTAATGAATCTAAAACTAAAATCCATATAACCAAATACAGATAATCTGAACGAATTCCTATAAAATCAGATATTTGATCTGTAAAAGTAAGTCCTAAAGCCAAAAATACCAATGAAGTTAAAATTATGGAGATAGAAGAAGTGCTTACTACATTTGATTTCTTTGAATAGGAATTAAAAAACCTAAAAAAGGCTGTTTCTAAACCATAAGATAAAAGAACATTCAGTAAAATTATATAGGAGAAAATAATTGACAAATCTCCGTACTCAGAAATGTTTTCAAGTACAGATTTGTCAGTATGTAATCTGACTAATAAAACACTAACTATTCTAGGGAAAACAGTAGCTATTCCATAAACAATAGCTTGTTTAAAAGCTGACTTTAATTTGTTCAAGTTCAAATATTTATACTAAAAGTAAGCTTTTAATCAAAGTTATCAAAGTAACTTCAATTTTAGAGATGCTAATTATTAAGAGCTTCGGCACCTCCAACTATTTCTAAGATTTCATTTGTAATTGCTGCTTGTCTAGCTTGATTATAAGCTAACTTAAGCTGATCTCTTAGTTCAGTTGCATTATCGGTGGCTTTATGCATTGCGGTCATTCTGGCTCCATGTTCACTTGCCCATGAATCTCTAATGGCTTTGAATAGTTGATTTTTCAAAGACTTTGGTATTAACTCTTCAATTATTTCCTTTTTGGAAGGCTCAAAGATGTAATCAGAATTATTATTGGAATTATCTTCAACATCTGATATCGGTAAAAACTGCTCACTTACAACAACTTGTGTAGCAGCATTTTTAAACTTGTTATATACAATATCAATTTTATCAAAATCTTCATTAATAAACATTTCCATAAGTGATTCAGCAATTAAAGAGACGTTTTCCATGTTTAGATTGTCAAAAATATCAATGTGATTTGATTCCACATTAAAGCTTTTTTGCAGAAAATCATTTCCTTTTTTACCAATAGCAACAAATGAT
>JABHBC010000005.1 GCA_018674025.1 Flavobacteriaceae bacterium | reverse complement strand
CGTTATGGTGCGTATGTCGCTTCAGGAGTTATCATGATGCCTTCCTATGTCAATATTGGAGCGTACGTAGATTCGGGAACCATGGTGGATACATGGGCAACTGTTGGGAGCTGTGCGCAGGTTGGAAAAGATGTTCATTTAAGTGGAGGTGTTGGAATTGGAGGAGTTTTAGAGCCTGTCCAGGCTTCACCTGTTATAATTGAGGATAATGTTTTTCTAGGTTCAAGAAGCATTATAGTTGAGGGTGTAATTATTAGAAAAGAAGCTGTTCTTGGAGCTAATGTAGTTTTGACTGCTTCTACAAAAATTATAGATGTTACTAATAGTGTTTCTAAAGAAATCAAAGGTGAAATCCCTGCAAGATCAGTGGTAATACCTGGAACAGTTCCAAAAAAGTTTAAAGCTGGAACTTACAACGTTCCATGTGCGCTAATTATTGGTAAAAGAAAGGAAAGTACAGATAAAAAAACTTCGTTAAATCAAGTTCTTAGGGAACATAATTTAGCCGTCTAATTATTCTATATTATGAAAATAATTTTAGTTGATGCATGGAATACTTTCATAAAAAATAAAAAAATAGATAGTAATATTTATAATATACTGGAGGACTTTAAAAATAAAAAAATAATATTAACAAATGCTAATACAAAAGAGCTTGTTAAATACGGTATTATTAATATGCCCTATGAAGTATTTAGTCTCTCTCACGATCCAAATAAGGATAATCCATTTTACTTTAAATTACTTATTGAAAAATATAATTTAATTATTGATAATTTAATTTATATCGAACACAATAAAGAAGCCGTCAAATCAGCAAAATCCATTGGTATAAAAACACATCATTATAATCCTAATGAACCTATTGAAGAACTTTCTGAATTTTTATTAAAAAACCTGTAAGTGGCGTATAACATTACTTTATCTAACAAAAATAAGGAGATTGCTGAATCACTTTTATTAGAGGTTGCCAAGTCTCTTGATAAATTAAACATAGAATATTGGCTAGAAGGTGGAACTTTATTAGGTATTAAAAGAGAGTCTAGACTTTTACCTTGGGATAATGATCTAGATTTATCAATTAATAAATCAGAAATAGGTAAAATTGATAAATTGATAGGTGATTTAAAAATAAAAAACTTAAGAGTTAGGGTTAGAAAATTTAGTGAATCATCTGAAGTTTTTAAAAAACAAGATATTAGAATTATTAAAATAAGAAATAGACGATTTTTTAACCTATTAAAAGGTAAGGTTTGTCTTGAAATATTTATTAAATATCCAAAATCTGATAAATCATATTGGATGATTGGAAATATAACTAAAAATGTTCCATCAAAATTTTATTCAAAATTTAAAACAATAAAGTTTAATGGCTATTCTTATTCAATTCCTTTTCTTACAAAAGAATATTTAACTTACAGATATGGAGATTGGGAAAAACCTGTAAAAGAATGGAATACTTTTGTCGATGACAAAGCTCTCAATTAAATTTTACTATTGGTCAATAAGCCTTTTAGAATTGTACTACTTACATTTGGAGTGTAAGTAAAATATTCAACTGGGCAAGAAGTTTTTGGATAGCGACCTTTCCAGTCGTCACCAACAGAGATGGCGTCAATATTATATTTATCAATAGCTTCTTGCTTATTTTTATTAGTTTGAGGTACAACCATATCAACATATTTGATAGATTCTACAATTTTTACTCTTTCTAAAAATGGAATCACAGGTAATTTACCTTTCTCCTTTAAGATTAATTCATCTGTAGATACACCAACTATAAGCTTTTGACAAAGCTCTTTAGACTTACTCAATATGTTTAAATGACCGTAATGAAATATATCAAAACAACCAGTAGTATACATAATCTTATATTTTTTGTTAGTTACATTATTACAGATAGTAACCATGGAATTATTATTAAAAACAATTGAAATAGTATCTCCATATTTAACAAAAAGCTCATCAAATAGCTTAAATATATTATCAGTAAATGTTGATGTAGAATGAATTGAAAAACTATTTAAGTCTATAATACCCAATTGAATATTAGAATACTTTGTTATTAATGAGAGTAAATATTTTTTTTCCATATTATGTATAATACGTAAAATTACAAAAAACAAATCTTAAGATATCATTCAAATTAATTATTATAACTTTGATAAAATTAATCTGAAAATATGAAAATTATAATTCTAGCTGCTGGAATTGGGTCAAGGTTAGGAAATCCTTTTCCAAAACCTCTAACTAAATTAAATAATAACAAGAGCATTATGCAAATGATGACTGAAAACATATCCTATATATTTGATACAGATATGATTAACCTTGTTGTAGGATTTAAGAAAGATTTAATTATGGAAAGCTTTCCAAACTTAACCTATGTTTACAATCAATATTTTGATCAAACAAATACTGCAAAAAGTTTATTAAAAGCAGTAAAAAAGTACAGAAAAGAATCAATTCTATGGATGAATGGAGATATAGTTTTTGATAAAAATATTTTAATAAGATTGAAAGAGTACATTGATAACGATATTTCTTTTGTGGCAGTAAATACAAGTAAAGTTGCAGAAGAAGAAGTTAAATATACAGTCAAAGATGGAAGTATAAAAAAGTTATCAAAGCAGGTAGAAAATGGATTAGGAGAAGCTGTTGGAATAAATTTTATTTCTGCAACTTATGTAGAAAAGTTCATAAAAAGATTAGAGGAGTGTAGAGACAATGACTATTTTGAAAAAGCTTTGGAAACAGCTATAGAAAAAGACGATTTTATAATAAAGCCTGTGGATATTTCAGATTTTAATTGTATTGAGATAGATTTTGAAGAAGACCTTAAAAATGCAAATAATTTAATCTAATGAATTCTATTTTATTTTGTAAAAATAAATATGCATTTGGAATATTAGAACCAATACAAAAGGAATTAAAAAATCTAAACTATGACTTTATATGGTTTGTTGACAAAGAAATACTAAGTGACTTTCCATATAAATCTGATCCATATACCACTTCTATAAAAAAGTTAAAAAATTATAATAGTGATGCAATTTTTGTATGTGGAAACGCTGTGCCCCACTATTTAAAAGGAGTCAAAACTCAAGTTTTTCATGGTTTTGCTGGAGAGAAGAAAGGTCATTTTAGAATAAGAAGTTATTTTGATTTATACCTAACTCAAGGTCCTTATTTTACAAAAGAATTTTTAACTAAAAAGGAAATATACAAGGATTTTGAAGTAATTGAAACAGGCTGGTCAAGAATTGATAATTTATTTAAATTGAGTTCGGATTTAGATAAAAAGAAACAAGATCTTTTAATAAAGCACAAAAAAGATAAAGTGATTTTATACGCACCAACTTTTTCTCCTAAATTAACATCTGCTCCACATTTAAAAAAAGAAATAATATCTATTAGTTACAGTAATTATTTAATTCTGATAAAGTTTCATCCTTTAATGGATAAAAAAATAAAAAATGAGTACAAACAAATAACCAAATTAAACTCAAATATTTTAATCTATGATGATAATGATATTACAGATTTATTGAAAATATCTGATCTATTAGTTAGTGATACTTCTTCTGTAATATATGAGTTTAGTCTATTAAATAAACCTGTGATAACTTTTAATAATATTGCAAAAATCAAATATTGGCAAGACTCCAAAAAATACACGGACTTACATGCACTTGTTGAAAATAATTTAAATAATGATAGTTTTTTAGAAAAAAGAGATGAGCTAATAAAAAAATATCATCCATATACAGATGGAAAATCTTCACAAAGAATGATTAAAGCTGTTAGAAAATACATATCAAATAGTGGTGTACCCAGAGTGAGAAAACTATCTTTTTTAAGAAGACTAAAAGTTTATAAAATTTTTGGATTTTAAAACTTGAACTTTTTTAATTTTTTTAGCTTACTTCTGTTTGAGAAGAATTTATTTGAATAGAATAACATTTTTTTATAGATAATATCATTATCTACTTTGTATAAACTAGCATATTGTTCACTAAAAATCTTTATTACATTAGAGTCCTGGGTTAATCTGTTAAAGTTTTTCATTCTATCATCTAAACTCATTTTTTTAAATTCCATTCTATTTAAATCAATTAGGTAAAATTTATACTTATTTTCATTTACTTTAATTAGTGTGTTCCCTGGTGAATGGTCTAAATAATTGATATTATTTTCATGGAGCTTAAATGTAAATTCAGAAAATAACTTTAAAATATTTTCACGATTTTTAAAATTTAAATCTTTGATTACTTCTCTAATTGAAAAATTATATTCAATATTTTTAGAGACATAATAACTATTTTTCAAAAATAATCTTGTTTTAAACTCAAAATACGCAATTGGATCAGGGGTATTAATTCCAATACTTAATAGTTTTTGAGCATATCTGTAAGATCTCTCTGCCTTACTAGATCTAAGTTTGTTGTATATGATTGCATTAAAAATATTGGGAATTTTGAACGACTTTATATTATATGTAACCTTATCTGATTCAAAAGACTTTATTACATTTCTTGAATCCTTAATTATAACTCCTGAACTATCAAAATTTTTGATAAAATTTTCAATAATATCACTACGGGAATTATAATCAGTATTTATTAATTTGACTTTTATCAAAAGGTTATTTTTATATTTGATGTAAATATATTTATTAATGAGTAATATTATTGACAAAGAGGTTGAAAAAGCTGCTAAAATTTTAAGTAATGGAGGTGTTATTGTTTACCCTACAGATACAGTATGGGGAATTGGATGCGATGCTACCAACGATACTGCAATAAAAAAAATTTATAAAATAAAGCAAAGAGATTCATCAAATCCAATGCTTTGCTTATTAAATAAGACTTCAATGTTAAATAAATACCTCAGATCAGTTCCAAAAGAGTCATTTAAGATATTAAATAAAGCTTCATTACCAACTACTATAATTTATAACCATTCAATTAATATCTCAAAGGAATTATTAGGTGAAAATGATAGTATAGGCTTTCGTATTGTTGATCACGAATTTTGTAAAAAGCTAATTGAAAAATTTGGAAAACCAATTGTATCAACATCAGCAAATTTAAGTGGTCAAAAAACTGCCCATAATCTAAAAGAAATCAATACCAAGATTTTAAAACAAGTTGACTATGTCGTAAATTTACCAAACACCAACTCATCTAATATAGCATCATCAATTATTAAGATTAATTTAGACGGATCAATTTTAAAAATTAGATAATAAAATAAAAAATGATTTATACTAAAGCTTTAAAAAATAACATATTTTCTCTTATCAGTACTTGTGCAGAAGAATTAAACTTAGAATGTTATGTTATTGGAGGTTTTGTTAGAGATTATATTATTAAAAAATCTATACCAAAAGATATAGAT
The DNA here is from genome assembly GCA_018674025.1 of Flavobacteriaceae bacterium. GTDB lineage: Bacteria > Bacteroidota > Bacteroidia > Flavobacteriales > Flavobacteriaceae > SGZJ01. Next base: position 1,574 of record JABHBC010000005.1, on the reverse strand, counting down.
ATAGTTGTAGTTGGAGATGGGATTGAATTTGCAAATTATGTGTCAAAAAAAATAAAAAATACTCCAAAGGTTACCATTTTTAAAACTTATGGTACGGCTATGTTTAGATTTAATGATTTGGAAATAGAATTTGTTGGAGCAAGAAAAGAATCTTACAATAAGGAAAGTAGAAATCCTATGGTAGTAACTGGCACACTGGAAGATGATCAAAACAGAAGAGATTTCACCATTAATTCCATGGCCTTTAGCTTAAACAAAAAAAACTATGGAGCTTTAGTTGATCCTTTTAACGGATTGAAAGACATTGAAAATAAATTAATTAAAACCCCGTTAAATCCTGAAATTACCTACAATGATGATCCTCTTAGAATGTTGCGAGCAATTCGTTTTGCTACCAAACTCAATTTTAAAATTGATAATAGTTCATTAAAATCTATTGATAGTTTATCATCTAGGATTAAAATTATTACCGAGGAAAGAATAGTTGTCGAATTAAATAAAATATTACTCACTAACAAACCATCTATTGGCTTCATATTATTAGAAAAATGTGGGCTTTTAAAATATATATTACCCGAAATAACTTCATTAAAGGGAGTAGATGAAATAGAGGGGCAAACCCATAAAGATAATTTTTATCATACTTTAGAGGTTTTAGACAACATTTGTAAACAAACTAATGATCTTTGGCTTAGATGGGCAGCTCTTTTGCACGATATCGGAAAAGCTCCCACAAAAAGATTTAGTAAAAAAGTAGGATGGACTTTTCACGGACATGAATTTGAAGGATCTAAAATGGTTTATCATTTGTTTAAACGACTTAAACTACCTCTAAACGATAAGATGAAGTATGTTCAAAAGCTGGTATTTATGAGCTCTAGACCAATTGTCTTGGCGCAAGATATTGTTACAGATTCAGCTGTTCGAAGATTGGTGTTTGATGCCGGTAATTACGTAGACGACCTAATGACACTTTGTGAGGCAGATATTACCACTAAAAACGAAAAGAAATTCATCAAATACCATAACAATTTTAAAATGGTAAGAAATAAGATTGTTGAAGTCGAAGAAAGAGATAATATTAGAAACTTTCAACCTCCAATAACTGGACAAGAAATCATGACTACGTTTAAAGTTAAACCATCTAAGGTCATTGGAACATTAAAAGAAATAATTAAAGAAGCAATACTAGAGGGTGATATTCCTAATGAATACAATGCTGCTTATGAACTTATGATTAATGAAGCAAAAAAACTGGGTTTAAAAAAATGAACAAACGATTCAACCAACTTACTAAAATCTCGTTAGTATTAATTTATCTAGTAATTATTGCTGGTGCAATAGTTAGAATGACAGGATCCGGAATGGGATGTCCTGATTGGCCAAAATGTTTTGGTTATCTAATTCCTCCAACAGAGGGAAGTCAGTTATTATTCAAACCATTTCATGACTATAATGAAGGAGAAATGATTCTTCTAAATTCTGAAAATTTCTACACTGCCATTAAAGACTTTAAATCTGAAGAAATAATTAATTTAAATAATTGGAATTTATTTGAAAAACATGATTATGTT
>JABHBC010000039.1 GCA_018674025.1 Flavobacteriaceae bacterium | reverse complement strand
TTTTAGAGATATTGAAATTAATAAATCTGATAATCTTGAAGACTTTCACAATTCAATTACACAATCATTTGGTTTTGAAGGTAATGAAATGGCCTCTTTTTACTTAAGTGACAATGAGTGGAATCAAGGTGAAGAAATCTCATTGTTTGATCTTGGAGATATTGGTGAAACTAATAGGTTGATGAGCGATGTTTTAATGGACAGTGAGATTAATGAAAATAACAATAGAATAATCTATGTTTATGATTTCCTAAATCTGTGGACCTTTTTAATTGAGTTAGTAGAAATTGTTGAGCTAACCAGTGGGGTAAATTATCCTAATCTAATTTTTTCAAAAGGTCAAATACCAACTACAGTTCCTGAAAAAAAATTCAAAGCTGAAAATAGATTTGAAGATGAGAATGAAGATGATGAGTTAGAAGATTACAATGAATATGATGATTTTTATAATTAAATAGATTTGATTTAACTAAATGGACTTTAAAATACACTCTGATTTTAAACCAACTGGAGATCAACCAAATGCAATTAACCAGTTGACAAATGGTGTTGAATCTAATGAAAAGTATCAAACTCTTTTAGGTGTAACAGGTTCAGGTAAAACGTTTACAGTTGCAAATGTAATTGAAAACATTCAGCGTCCTACATTAGTACTAGCGCACAATAAAACTTTAGCCGCCCAATTATATTCTGAGTTCAAGCAGTTTTTTCCAAATAATGCTGTCGAATACTTTGTTTCTTATTATGACTACTATCAACCAGAAGCATACATGCCTGTTAGTGGTACATACATAGAAAAAGATTTATCTATTAATGAAGAAATTGAAAAGCTTAGATTAAGTACAACCACTTCCCTGCTTTCCGGAAGAAGGGATATAATAGTCATTGCATCTGTTTCATGTTTATATGGAATTGGAAATCCTGTTGAGTTTCAAAAAAATATAATTGAATTAGAAGTTGATCAAAAGATTTCAAGAACTAAATTATTAAATCGATTAGTTCAAAGCTTGTACTCAAGAACTGAAGCTGAATTTAATAGGGGTAATTTTAGAATTAAAGGGGACACTATTGATGTATTTCCCGGTTATGCAGATGAAGCTTACAGAATCCATTTTTTTGGAGATGAAATTGAAGAAATAGAGTCTTTTGATCCAATTTCAAATAACAAGATTGAGGATTTTAAAAAATTAAATATATTTCCAGCAAATATATTTGTTACCTCACCTGACATTTTACAAAATGCAATAAAAAATATACAGGATGATTTAGTAAAGCAACATGATTATTTCAAGGAAATTGGAAAACATTTAGAGGCTAAAAGATTAAAAGAAAGAACTGAGTTTGATTTAGAGATGATTAGAGAATTAGGCTATTGTTCTGGAATTGAAAACTATTCTAGATATCTAGACGGAAGAAATCCTGGAACAAGACCATTTTGTTTACTTGACTATTTTCCTGATGATTATTTAATGGTAATTGATGAAAGTCACGTTACTGTTTCTCAAGTACATGCTATGTACGGAGGAGATAGAAGTAGAAAGGAAAACCTTGTTGACTATGGATTTAGACTTCCAGCCGCAATGGATAATAGACCTTTAAAATTTGAGGAATTTGAAAGTTTACAAAAAAATGTAATCTATGTAAGTGCGACACCAGCTGATTATGAGTTAAGTAAGACTGAAGGTTTATACACAGAACAAATAATTAGACCAACAGGGTTGCTAGATCCTATCATTGAAGTAAAGCCAAGTGAAAAACAAATTGATGATTTAATTAATGAAATTCAAAAAAGAGTAACAAAAGACGAAAGAATATTAGTAACAACACTTACAAAAAGAATGGCCGAGGAGCTTACTAAGTATTTAATTAAAATTGATATTAGAACAAGATACATACACAGTGATGTTGACACGCTAGAAAGAGTAGAAATAATGCAAGATTTACGTGAAGGTATATTTGATGTTTTAGTAGGTGTCAATTTATTAAGAGAAGGTCTAGATTTACCAGAAGTTTCTTTAGTTGCAATTATAGATGCAGACAAAGAGGGTTTTTTAAGATCTGCAAGATCTTTAACTCAAACTGTTGGAAGAGCAGCCAGGCATCTTGATGGGAGAGCAATAATGTATGCTGACAAGATTACTAAAAGTATGCAAAAAACTATAGACGAGACTAACTACAGAAGAGAAAAACAAATTAAGTATAATAAAGAAAACAACATCACTCCTACTGCTATAACAAAATCTTTGAATAACGCTTTGACCAAAAACAAAGAGGATCAAGAGAAAGAATTAAAGATTATAAATAAAAGAAGTGAACATTTTATAAATAAAAAGCAGGTAGACAAAAAAATAAGAGAAATAAGGAAACTTATGGAAGGATCAGCTAAAAACTTAGACTTCATAGAAGCAGCAAAATACAGAGATCAGATTAAAGAATTAGAAGATGTAAAATCAAACAAGTTTAGCTAGCTAAAACATTTTGAACTTTTTGAGCAGCCTCTTCAAATTCTACTGCACTTTGAACATCTAATCCAGAATTATCAATTATTTCCTTAGCTAGATCAGCATTTGTGCCTTGTAGTCTTACAATAATTGGAATGTTGATTGAATCCTTCATATTGTTGTAAGCATCAACAATTCCTTGGGCTACCCTATCACATCTTACAATGCCACCAAAAATATTAACTAATATTGCTTTGACATTAGGGTCTTTTAAAATAATTCTAAATGCAATTTCTACTCTTTCTGCATCAGCAGTACCACCAACATCTAAAAAATTAGCTGGCTCACCTCCAGATTGTTTTATAAGATCCATAGTAGCCATGGCCAGTCCAGCACCATTAACCATGCAGCCAACATTTCCATCTAAATCAACATAATTAAGACCAACTTTATTAGCTTCCACTTCAATAGGATTTTCTTCCCTAAGATCTCTAAGCTGAGCATAATCTTTGTGTCTAAACAGTGCATTATCATCAATTGTAACTTTAGCATCTACAGCTAAAATTTTATCATCACTTGTTTTCAAAACTGGATTGATTTCAAATAATGAAGAATCTGATTTATCATAAGCATTGTAAAGAGAAACTACAAATTTGGTCATTTCCTTAAAAGCCAAACCACTTAAACCTAAATTAAATGCTACTTGGCGAGCTTGAAATGGTAATATCCCCGTAGATGGATCTATATCAATTGTGTGAATTAAATGAGGAGTTTCTTCAGCAACAGTTTCAATATCCATACCACCCTCAGTAGAGTACATAATCATGTTATTTCCTGTAGATCTATTTAAAAGTACAGACATGTAAAATTCACTTGTTTCTGACTCGCCAGGGTAATAAACATCTTCAGCAATTAGAACCTGATGTACCTTTTTACCATCAGCAGAAGTTTGAGGAGTAATAAGGTTCATGCCAATAATATCGTTAGAAATGGATTTAACTTCTTCTAAGTTTTTAGCAAGCTTAACTCCACCTCCTTTACCACGCCCACCTGCATGTACTTGAGCTTTTATTACAAACCAACTTGTACCAGTTGTTTCAGTAAGTTTTTTTGCACACTCTACGGCTTCATCAGAATTTTGAGCAACTAAGCCTCTTTGAATCCTAACTCCAAAACTACTTAACATTTCTTTACCTTGATATTCGTGTAAGTTCATAATTAGTATATAATAATTAGCAAGGCAAATGTAATTAACCTCATGGATATGACCAACATTTAAAGTTAATATATATTAACATTAACTTTTAAAACTATATCTTTAATATGTGGACAAAATTTTTGTAAAAATAATTAAATACACTCTGTTGTTTTTATTGATTTTCATTAAAAACTCTTATGCTCAATCTTTGGAAACAATTTTAAAAAACAGTGAGTCTGAATTAATTAGTTATGTTTATGGTAACCAAGAAAAATTTGAAGTTCAAATAATATTAACCGAGTTAAAGAAAAGAGGGAAAAGCTTTACGATACATAAGAAAAAATTTAATTCGGATAAAAATAACTACTTCTACCCTGCTAGTTCTATAAAACTTCCAATTGCATTATTAACCATTGAAAAAATAAATGAAAGTTCTGATTTAAATATCAATAGTGAATTTTCAATTCAGGGCGACTCCATAATTACTACATTCAAAAAAGAAATAACAGATTTATTTATAATTAGTAGTAATGAATCTTATAATAGACTATTTGAATTTTTGGGACAAGACTACATCAATGAAAAGCTTAAACAAAAGGGCTTTAAAGACTTTAGTATTTCTCATAGATTATCAACTAAAGATTCTGATAATTTAGAAACAAAAGAAATTACTTTTTATAGTAATGGAGAAATATTAAAAATTCAAAAATCAATCAAAAACAAACCTGTATCAAAATTAAATTTGAAAAATTTAAATAAAGGAATTGGTTTTATATCAAATAACAAACTGCAAAATAAACCAATGGATTTTTCTAGAAAAAATTATTTTTCCATAAATGAGTTGAATAATATTTTAATCTGTTTGTTTTTCCCTGAAATTTCAAAAAATAAAAAATTTTATTTATCTAAATCACAAAATCTTTTAATACAAAAGTTAATGTCTTCAACTCCATTTGAGATGGGATTTGATAAAAACATGTACCCAAATAATTATAATAAATTTTTTATATACGGAGATAAAAATGGCATGATAAATGATAATATATTTAATAAAGCTGGTAATGCCTATGGTTACAGTATAGATAACGCATATATATATAACAAAAATTCTGATCGACACTTTGTCATAACTGCATGCATTTATACTAATGCAAATAATATACTTAATGATAATAATTATGAATACGATGAGATTGGCATTCCCTTTCTAGCAGAAATTGGTAGATTATTAACTAAATATGATATTAGATAATAATTTATCTCTCTTTATTTATTTAAAATGTTATTTTTGACAAGCTAAAAAATCAATAATTGGAATGATTAGAAAAATATGTTTACTTACATTACTACTATTTAAACTATCTTTCAGTCAAGATAATCTTCCGCCAGAAATTTTTTCTGAAGGAAATGAATTTTACTGCCCATTATCTCAGCAAGCCATAGTAACCTTTTTTGATATCACAGATCCTGATGACGAATCTATAGAGGCATTATACATTCAAATTTCTGAAGGGTATGTACAAGGTGAAGACGTTCTTAGTTTAATTGGTGTACACCCAGGTATTCAAGAAACTTGGGATCCAGTTTCTGGAAAATTAGAACTTAAAGGACCTGGTGGAGCTGAAGCCTTATATTCAGATATAATCCCAGCTGTTTATGATGTTAGATTTAGTAGTACTAATAATAACCCAGTAGATAAGTCCTTCTCTTTTACTATCGGAGATGCTAATTTTTTACCATCAACTGGGCATTTCTATGAATATATTGATGTTCTTGGAATCACATGGCAACAAGCTAAGACAGCAGCTGAAAATCAGACTTATTTTGGTTTACAAGGTTATTTAGCAACTATAATGAGTCCAGAAGAATCACAAATAGCTGTTGAACAAGCTAGTGCGACTGGATGGATTGGCGCATCGGACTTCACAAATGAAGGGCAATGGAATTGGGTGACAGGACCTGAAGCAGGAACAAATTTTTGGAATGGTAACTTTAATGGATCAGCAGCAGCTGGAATGTATTCAAATTGGAATAATGACCCACCCGAACCTAATCAGTCAGGAGATGAAGATTTTGCTCATATAACTGATCCTTCAATTGGCTTGATAGGCTCTTGGAATGACCTAAGTAATACTGGCCCTGGCTCGGGTCCTTATCAACCCAAAGGATATATAGTAGAATTTGGTGGTATGCCTGGAGATCCAGTTTTGAATTTATCTTCAAGTACTAATTTACTTGCTCCTATTGTTGAAATAAGTAATTTTAATGGGTGTCTAAATGAATTGACAGAATTAGTAGCATCATCAAATATTGGAGATGGAGATGTTTATTGGTATGACAGTCAGATTGGAGGAAATTTAATTTTTGAAGGAACAAACTTCAACCCAGATATAAGTGAAACAACTTCATTTTTTGTATCTCCTTTTGCTGGTGGTGAGTGTGATAACTTTAACAGAATAGAGATTGGAGCTGTAATTAATCCAAGTCCAACTCCAGTTGCGCCAGATGTTATGGTTGACCAATGTACTTACACTGTTGAAGAATTAGTGACTGAAATCTTAATTAATAATGAATGTGCAGATATTTCAAATATAACTTACTCTTCAGGCACTGATTTTGATGATGTGAATGGTATTGGATATTTTAGTGAAATTTCTGATAATTTTGAGTTTTCGCAAGGCATAATATTATCATCAGGTGATGCTAGTTTAGGAACTGGTCCTAACCCAGGAATTGGAAATGAAAGTAGTGGAGATTTTGGATGGCCAGGAGATATTGACTTAACTACATTATTGGAACAAACTGACAGTGCTAATGATAATACCAACAATGCGTCAGTAATTGAATTTGATTTTGTCCCAATTTCCAATAATATTAGCTTTAGATTTATTATGGCGTCGGAGGAGTACGATCAAGGAAGTTTTGAATGTAGTTTTTCTGATATATTTGGTTTTTTCTTAACTAACGAAGATGGAGTAACCACAAATCTAGCAGTTTTACCAGATTCAGACACTCCAATATTAGTAACTAACATTCACCCAGACAATGGGGTCTGTGGCGCTGCTAATCCAGAATACTTTGGTGGTTATGTAGCAGAAGGAGAATCTCCTATTGCATATGATGGATACACAAGAGCTTTTACTGCTCAATCTGAAGTTGTTCCAGGTCAAACTTATCATATTAAATTAGCTGTTGCAGATGCTGGTGATAGCGCTTTAGATACTGCTGTATTTCTTGAGGGAGGAAGTTTTGATTTAGGGATTGATTTAGGTGACGATATCCTTATTGAAAACGGCCTAGCACCCTGCCCTGATGATACTTACACTATTGATACTTTTACTGAAAATGGAGATTATACTTGGTTTAATAATGATATCGAAATTGAAGGGGAAAATTCATCAGTACTAGAAGTTAGTGAAACTGGAAATTACTCAGTTAACATTTCTTACGGAGAGACTTGTAATTACTCTGATGATTTATTTGTAGAATTTTATATTCCTCTTACTATTGAATCTCCAGATACACTATTTTCTTGTGATAATAATTTAGTCGATGGTTTTGGTTTATTTGATTTATCTCAACAGACAGAACCAATATCAGCATCAATTACAACTATACCAACTATTAGTTATTTTGAGACCTTAGAAGATGCTGAACAAGACATTAACGCTATCGCCAATATTGAATCTTATCAAAATATTACTCCATTTAATCAAACTGTTTTTGTAAGAATTGTTGAAAACACGTTCCCAAATTGTTACTCAACTACATCCTTTGGATTAACAACAATCAACCCTCCTACTATCAACGTACCTACTCCATTAGAGGAGTGTGATAATGATTATGATGGTATTGATGTATTTGATTTATCACAAAAGACTGATGAGTTACTTGGTGGTCAGCTTAATGTCAGTGTTTCTTATCATGAGTCTCAAGAAGATGCTGATAATGCAGCGAATGCTATTACAGAACCTTATTCTAATTTAAACAGTCCCGATTCTCAAAACATATTTGTAAG
>JABHBC010000038.1 GCA_018674025.1 Flavobacteriaceae bacterium | reverse complement strand
CGTTCAAATATTTTTTTAAGTTTTAATTCATGAGAATTTAATTTAGATAAATGAAGCACTCCCATCTGAATTAAATGCATATCACTTCCCTTAATATGAATAATTCCATATCCCATTATAGTAGTTCCAGGATCAATACCTAAAATAATTTTATCAGTTTTCAATTGTTATCTTTGTTTAAACAAAACTAATAAATGAGAAGTAAAAAAACTCTTGGCTTTATAATAAAAGTTTTGATTGTATTATTAGCATTATTCTTTTTATACAAACAGCTCATCTCCAAAGGAGATGTTATTAGTACTGATTTGAATAAAATACGTGTAAATATAAGAGAAAATTTTCTAACTATTTTACTTGTTGTGTTGATGATGTTTGTTAATTGGTTTTTAGAAGCTTTAAAATGGCGAACTTTAATTTATAAAATCGAAAAGATATCACTTAATCAATCTATTAAAGCAGTATTTGCAGGTATCACTGTATCATCTTTTACTCCTAATAGGGTTGGAGAATATGCTGGAAGAGTCTTTTGTATTCAAAAAGCAGATAAGGTTCAAGCTGTATTAATCACAGTTATTGGATCTATGGCTCAGTTAATAACAACTATTATTTTTGGCTTATTAGGTTTTTTGCTATTGCCAAATTTAATGCCTGATTTCAAAATTCTATTATCAGATTTTGTCTTTTCATATCCACTTATGGTATTTGTTGTTATACTACTTATCGTTTTATTAATAACACTTTTTCTTAACGCATCTGTATTTTCTGTAATTTTATCTAAGTTTAAATTCTTAAATAAGTATTCTAAATATAATGAGATATTCTCTTTCTATAATTACTTTGACTTACTAGAAACATTACTGTACTCAATAGCTAGATACTTTGTGTTTACAACACAATTTTTTATATTATTACATGTCTTTGATGTTAATGTTTCATATATCGATTTTCTTATTTTAACAACAACCATGCTTTTTGTTATTTCAATTATTCCTACAATTGCTATTGCGGAGATAAGTACAAGAAGTTCAGTTGCACTATTTTTATTCACTCTTGTTTCCAATAATGTTACTGGTATTTTATCAGCTACATTTGTAATGTGGTTTATAAATTTAGTTCTTCCTGCTCTAATAGGAATTGGCGTTATTTTAACTCTAAACTTCTTTAGAAATAAATGATTATAGTGATTTTGATAATTTTAATTCTATATGTAAATAAAATTTTACAGTATAGATTTGGATGGAATAACAATATTGTGACAAATAGAAGTGCACATCCTAATGTTTCGGTTGTAGTTTCAATAAGAAATGAATCTCACAATATTTCACAACTAATTAATAGTCTTAGGTCGCAAGTATATCCAATTGAAAATTTAGAATTTATATTAATAAATGATCATTCTACTGATGCCACACTATCTATTTTAGAAAATTCAGACTTAGAAAATTTAAAAGTTATAGATATGCCAGTTGGAATTTTTGGAAAAAAGAATGCAATTAATTTTGCAATTCCAAATGCTAAAGGAGACATAATATTATTATCTGATGCTGATTGTTTATTTGACAGTTATTGGATAAGAACAATGGTTGGATACTTTAGAAATGATAGCGTTAAATTAGTTTCTGGACCTGTTGTTATTAATGAAAAAAAAGGGTTTTTTCAGAAAATTCAATCACTTGAGTTTATTTCATTGATTGCTAGTGGTGCTGGAGCAATCGGATCTAATGATGCGATATTTTGTAATGGTGCTAATATGGCGTATAAGAAAGACGTTTTTTTAGAACTAAATGACTATGAACATGAAACTTCTGTGAGTGGTGACGATGTTTTTTTATTACACAGAGTAAAGAAAGAGTACCCTAAAAGTATTGTTTTTGCAAAACATGAAAGTGCAATTGTCACAACCAATAGCATTGATTCTCTAAAGAGTTTTCTCAATCAAAGAATTAGATGGACATCAAAAAGTAGTGAATATAAAGATACGTCAACGATTTACACTTCATTTCTTGTTATGTTTACCAACTTATCATTACTAACCTTATTTTTCACTCTTTTATATAGCAATAATTATATTTTTTATTTCATATTTTTTTACCTGATAAAGTTCCTAACTGATTATCTGTTTCTTTCTCCAGCACTAGATTTTTTTAAGCGACATGATTTGAAAAAATGGATTTTTGTATTTGAATTATTTTATTCATTTTATGTAATTTTGATAATAATACTCTCTTTCAATAGAAAATTTGAATGGAAAGGTAGGATACATAATAAATAATGGAATCTCTTAATAGCTTAGCATGGAAAAAATTAAAAGGAAATAAACTTTCCTTTGTAGCATTGTGCTATATTATTATATGCGTCATCATAGGTGTTTTTGCTGCAGTTATAAGCCCTGATAAAACTAGATATGCCAATGAAATGCATGTTGAATTAGCAACGCAGATACCTTTTACTAATGTCACTTTTGTGGAGTTTCCCGCTAACAGAATAATCAAAAGTACATTTTTAGAATCTGCACTTTTAGGGTTTGAAAATACTACTGAAAGTATTGCTATAGATAGTTTTAGAATATTTAATAATGAACTTTTGTATTTTCCTATTAATTCTAATGTAGAGAAGAAGCATTTAGGGGAATATAATATTAAAGAACATACTTTTTG
>JABHBC010000004.1 GCA_018674025.1 Flavobacteriaceae bacterium | reverse complement strand
TTCAGTTATCCAGAGCTAGACTCCCATGGCTTTTGCTGGGTCTTTTAGGTGGTATAGGAGCGGCCATAGTAATGGGTGCTTTTGATGAAATATTAGTAAAACATCAAATTTTATTTTATTTCACTCCTCTAATTGCAGCTATGGCTGGAAATGTTGGAGTCCAATCTAGTGCAATTATTGTTCAAGGTCTTGCTAATGATGACATAAGAGGAAGTGTAAATAATAGATTAATTAAAGAGACTTTTTTATCTATTCTTAACGGATTTATTTTATCCGTAATCTTATTTTTATTTATCATGTTATCTGGTCAGGAATATTTGGTCGCTCTTGCTATTTCAATTTCTCTTGTAATTGTTATAATTGTTGCAGGGATAATAGGCACATTTATCCCTCTTTTTTTAGATAAAAGAGGTATTGATCCAGCAATAGCAACTGGTCCTTTTATTACTACAAGCAATGATATTTTTGGCATTTTAATTTATTTTTATATTGCTAAATTAATTTTACCTATTTAATGAAGATTCTTCATATTGATTCTAATCACCCAACATTAATTTCTACTTTAAAAAACAATGGATACATCAATGACCTTGATATTTCCTCTTCAAAAGAAGAAATAATTAAGATTATAAAAGACTATGATGGATTAATTTTAAGAAGTAGATTTAAAATTGATAAAGATTTTATTGACAATGCCTCTAATTTAAAATTTATTGCTAGAGTTGGTTCAGGTCTGGAAAATATAGATTGTAATTATGCGAAAAGTAAAAATATTGAAGTAATATCTTCACCAGAAGGAAATAGTAATGCTGTTGGTGAGCATGCAATGGGTTTATTATTATCTCTGCTAAATAATATTAATACATCTTCAAATCAAGTAAAAGAAGGACTTTGGTTTAGAGAGAAAAATAGGGGGTTTGAAATTGAAGGTAAAACAGTAGCAATACTTGGTATGGGCAATACTGGAAAAAGTTTTGCAAAAAAAATTTCAAGTTTTAATTGTAAAGTATTTTTTTATGACATTGATGAAAAAATTAAAAGTAAATACGCCAAAAAATCCTCTTTAGATTTTTTGTATAAAAATGCTGATATTGTTAGTTTACATTTACCTCATACAATAAATAATATTGATTTATTTAATAAAGAATTTATTCAAAAATTTGATAAACCTTTTTGGTTGATTAACACTAGTAGAGGAAAAATAGTTAATACTCCTGATCTTGTAGATGCTTTAAATGAAAAAAAAATATTAGGAGCAGGCTTAGATGTGATTGATATTGAAAGTTCATCATTTAATAACTTAGAGAAAGAATTAAATCCATACTTTAACGAACTAATTAATTTAAAAAATGTAATTATTACCCCTCATATTGCTGGATGGACATTTGAAAGTAATGTTAAATTATCTCAAATCATCATAGACAAAATAAAATCTTTACTTAAATAAAATGAAAAAAATTTTAGTATTATGTACTGGAAATTCATGTAGAAGTCAAATGGCTCACGGCTACTTGGAATTTTTTGCTAAATCTAGATTAAAAGTATTTAGTGCAGGTGTTGAAGTACACGGAGTTAACTCGACAGCAATTAAGATTATGAAAGAAGACAAAATTGATATTTCAAATTACTCTTCAAACCATGTTGATGAATATTTGCATATCGATTTTGATTATATAATAACTGTTTGCGATCACGCTAAGGAAAGCTGTCCTTTGTTTGATGTAAAAGATGCTGTTAAAATCCATAAGGATTTCTTTGATCCTTCAAAATCTGATCACAAATCAAAATTATTTTTAGAAAATTTTAGAGTTGTAAGAGATGATATAAAAAAATATTGTAAAGATTTTATAAATGAAATATCTTAAATTTTAAGTACAAATTAATTGAGATGTATTATTGTAAGTCTGTTCAATTAGTACAGTTTTACCTCTTTTAAATGCAGCAAACGATTTTTTTTCAAAATTTCTTACAGTGTATAATTTTAAACCTTTTTCAATATTAATTTTAAAATTAGATTTCAACTCATTAGTTAATTTATCTATATTGTTATAATCATCTTCTAGACATAAGATTAGACTAATTGCAGAATTTTGAGTTAAATTTATTTTAACTTTATTTTGAGACAATAGAGTTAAAATTTCTCTTGTTTTATCATTAATTGTAAAGGAAAAATCCAATGAAGAAATACTTATAAGTATTTGATTTTCTTTTAATATGTAGCAGGGCACTTTAGGGAATATATCTTTAGATTTACTCACACAAGTTCCTAAAGCTTTTGGATTTATATAAGATTTAACATACAAAGGAATTTCTTTTTTTTGTAAAGGTTGTATTGTTTTTGGATGAATAACAGAAGCACCATAAAATGCAAGTTCAATTGCTTCAGTGTAAGATATTTTCTCTAATAAAATAGTGTTTTTGAATTTCTTTGGATCAGCATTAAATATCCCGTCTACATCTTTCCAAATAGTTACCGATTTAGCATTTAAACAATAGGCAAATATTGAAGCTGTATAATCGCTAGATTCCCTTCCCATAGTAGTGTTAAAGTTATCTTCATTACTGGAAATAAATCCTTGTGTCAAGCTTATATTTGGATTAAATTTTGTTTTTAAAATATTTGCTTGAGTTAACTCCCAATTTATGTTTGCATTTCTATAGAAAGAATCTGTTTTTATTAATTTTCGAACATCTTTAAATTCGCTTTTTATATTAACACTGTTAAAGTATTCATTAATAATTTTTGAAGCCAATAACTCTCCAAATGGAATTATTTGATCGTAAATAAAATTATAATTTGGTGATTTATTATTTTTTAAAAAATCACGTATTTTCTGAAAATCATTACTAACAATTTTATAGATCTCATGATTTTCTATAAATAGATCATCTATAATTTTTATATGTAATTCGTGTAATTCATTTATGTAATTTAATAAGTTGTTATTTTTTTTTAAGTAAAGATCAACAATAGTCTCTAATGCGTTTGTTGTCTTTCCAATTGCAGAAATAATTATGATTGTATCTTTATAATCCATGCCATCTATTATAGTAGCAACTTTTTTAATATTAATTGCATTTTTAAGAGAAGCACCTCCAAATTTCAGAATCTGCATAGCTTATTTATAATTTTTTAATGCATTATTATCTAGGTGAACAATACTCCAATCTTGTTTTATAAGAGCACCTTTGTTTAAATAAAATTTGATAGCCTTTTTATTCCAGTTAATAACTTCCCACGAGACTCTTTTTACATTTAATTTCTTTGCATAGTTAACAACTTTATCGAGCAACAAAGTTCCAACCCCATTTGCTCTCATTTTTTCAGTAACAATTAAATCCTCTAAGTGAATTGTTCTTCCTTTCCAAGTGGAATATCTATTATAAATTATCGCTGCACCAATTATACATTCATTATTTTCTGCGATAAAACATTTAAAGTATGAATTTTCTTCAAATCCATCGTTTACAAGTATAGTAGAATCAATCTCAACCTCATCTGGTTCTTTTTCAAATTCAGCTAGCTCTTTAATCAGACTGATTACAGCTGGCATATCACTCTTTTGAGCCTCCCTAATTATGATTTTCATAATCTAAATATTATTATCAAATATAGCTATATAATAAAAATATTATATCTAAATTTAACAAATAATAATACAGAATTTTGACAAATAAGAATCAGACCCTTGGTGAGTTTATTATTGAAAATCAAAAATCTCATCAATACTCCTCCGGTGAACTTTCTTCACTAATTAATTCAATAAGACTTGCTGCAAAAGTTGTAAATTTTCAGGTAAACAAAGCTGGCTTAGTTGATATAATCGGAGACAGCAACACAATTAACACACAAGGAGAGGAACAACAAAAATTAGATTTTTATGCTAATGATATTTTTATTAATGCATTAAGAAATAGAAATATTGTTTGTGGGATTGCAAGTGAAGAGGAGGAAGATTTTATTTCTATCAATAGTTTGGATGAGTGTAATAATAATAAATATGTTGTATTAATAGATCCGTTGGATGGATCGTCTAATATAGATGTAAACGTTTCAGTTGGTACAATATTTTCAATATACAAGAGAGTTAGTGAAACTGGTACCAAAGTAGAGTTAAAAGATTTTTTACAAAAAGGAAATAAGCAGGTCGCAGCAGGTTATATTATTTATGGAACTTCTACAATGTTAGTTTATACTACTGGTTTTGGAGTTAATGGCTTTACCTTAAACCCGGCTATAGGAAGTTTTTATTTATCACATCCTGAAATTAAATTTCCAGAAAAAGGTAATATTTACTCAATTAACGAGGGCAATTATTTGCAATTTCCAAAAGGTGTAAAAAAGTATATTAAGTATTGTCAAGACGAAACAAATAAAGTTGCATACACATCCAGATATATTGGATCTTTAGTTTCCGATTTTCATAGAAATATGATTAAAGGTGGTATTTACATGTATCCAAATACTTCTAAAAACATCAATGGTAAATTGAGACTCCTTTATGAGTGTAACCCAATAGCATTTATTTGTGAGCAAGCAGGTGGAGTTGCTATAGATGGATCTTCAAGAATATTAGATGTTAATCCAAAATCTTTACACCAAAGAATTCCTTTCTATTGCGGAAGTCCTTCAATGGTAAAAAAATTAAAATCTTTAATGATTAATAATTAATTTTAAATTTTCAAATTTTATATTTGCATCAAATTTAAAAAGTGAGTAATAAAGATATCTCGCAACTTTTTGTAAAGTCTTTGCAAACGCAAAAACTAGAAAATTCTATTGCCAAAAATGAAAAAAATACACTTGTAAAAGGTTTAATTGGCTCATCATTATCTTTTGTGATTTCTTCTATTTTTTCAAAAAACCAAAAATCAATTTTACTGATATTGGAAAATAAAGAAACTGCTGCATATCATTTTAATGATCTTGAAAAATTAAATAATGATAATGTACTTTTTTACCCTGAAAGTTATAAAAATCCTTATGCTACTAGTAATACTGATAACTCTAATATTTTATTGCGAGCAGATGTACTAAATAAAATTAACACAAATCCTAACCGATATTTAGTTGTTACTTATTATAAAGCACTATTTGAAAAAGTTATTACAAAAAAAGAATTACAAAGAAACACTTTAAAAATTAAAGTGGAAGATGAATTATCAATAGACTTTATCAACGAAATATTATTTGAATATGAATTTTCAAGAGTTGATTTTGTTACACAGCCTGGAGATTTTTCTGTTAGAGGAGGTATTATTGATGTTTTTTCCTTTTCAAATGATAAACCTTACAGAATCGAATTTTTTGGAGATGAAATTACAAGAATTAGATCATTTGACTTAGAATCTCAACTTTCAATTCAATCTTTTAATGAAATAAAAATAATCCCGAATATACAATCTGACATAAAAATAGAAAACAGAGTAAATTTTCTTGATATTCTCTCACCCAATGGAATTATTTTTTTAAAAAACTCAAAATATTTACTTAAAGAAATTAAATTATTATTTGAAAAGTCTATTTCTTCTTACAAAGATTTATCAACTTCAACAGTTCAACTTAAACCACAAGAATTATTTAGTTCTTCAAAAGAAATTAAATCTAGTTTGAATAATCATAAATTAGTCGAAATTGGTTCTAACTCTATTTTTAATAATAATGAAATCAAGTTCGATATTAAGCCTCAACCATCATTTAATAAGTCTTTCGAGTTATTAATAGATAATTTAAATAATTACGAAAAACTTGGCTATAAAAACTATTTATGTTGTGCTAACGAACAACAGAAAAATAGATTTAGTGATATTTTTGATAATTTGGATTTAGATGTAAATTACTCTCCTACTATTCTTCCATTATATCAAGGCTTTATTGATAATGATAATAAAATAGTATGCTACACTGACCATCAAATATTTGATAGGTATCATAAATATAAAGTAAAAGATGTTTATGCTAAAAAACAAGCATTAAATATCAAAGAACTTACCAAGTTAAAAGTTGGTGATTTTATTACTCATATTGACCACGGTATAGGAAAATTTGGTGGCTTAAAAAAGATCAATGTTGAGGGAAAAATGCAGGAATCAATTAAACTTATTTATGGTGAGAGAGACACACTATATTTAAGTATTCATTCACTACACAAAATTACTAAGTATAACAGTAAAGATGGAAAGCCTCCTAAGATATATAAGCTTGGGAGTAAGGCTTGGAAGATATTAAAACAAAAGACTAGAACTAAAGTAAAAGTAATTGCTTATGACTTAATTAAATTATATGCAAAAAGAAAAAACCAAAAAGGGTTTCAATATTCAAGAGACAGTTCTTTGCAACACGAACTTGAGGCTTCTTTTATTTATGAGGACACCCCAGATCAGGTTAGTTCTACTAAAGATGTAAAAAGGGATATGGAAAGCCATAGGCCAATGGACAGACTTATATGTGGAGATGTTGGATTTGGTAAAACTGAAATAGCAATTAGAGCTGCATTTAAAGCTGTTGATAATAACAAACAAGTTGCTATTTTAGTTCCTACAACTATTCTTGCATTTCAGCATTATAAAACATTTTCAAAAAGATTAAAAGACTTTCCAATTTCAATTGATTATTTAAACAGGTTTAGAACTTCTAAAGACAAAAAAAATATCACAGAAGAAATATCTAATGGAAAAATTGATATAATTATTGGCACTCATCAAATAGTAAATAATAAAATAAATTTCAATGATTTAGGCTTATTAATTGTAGACGAAGAACAAAAGTTTGGAGTTTCAATAAAAGAGAAACTCAAAAACATCAAAGAAAATATTGATGTTTTAACTTTATCAGCCACTCCTATTCCAAGAACACTTCAATTTAGCCTGATGGCAGCAAGAGACTTATCAATTATTAATACACCACCTCCAAACCGATACCCTATTTCTAGTGAGGTTATTAGATTTAATGAAACTACTATAAGAGATGCTATTACATTAGAAATATTAAGAGGGGGGCAAGTATTTTTTATACATAATAGAATTGAAAATATTAATGAAGTAGCTGGATTAATCCAAAGACTAGTTCCAGATGCAAGAATTCAAGTTGGACACGGAAGATTGGAAGGAAAAAAATTGGAACAACTTATGTTAGACTTTATGCAAGGTTCTTTTGATGTTTTAGTCAGTACTACAATTGTTGAAAGTGGCTTGGACGTTCCAAATGCAAATACAATTTTTATAAATAACGCAAACAACTTTGGCTTAAGTGATTTACATCAAATGAGAGGAAGAGTTGGAAGGAGCAATAAAAAAGCGTACTGTTATTTTATAACACCTGGTTATTCAACCATGACCGATGATGCAAGAAAAAGAATTATAGCCTTAGAACAACACACTGAACTCGGTAGTGGTTTTAATATTGCTATGAAAGATTTAGAAATAAGAGGTGCTGGAGATTTATTAGGTGGTGAACAAAGCGGATTTATTAATGATATGGGGTTTGAAACATATCAAAAGATTTTAAATGAGACAATTGAAGATTTAAAGCAAAATGAATTCAAGGAGTTATACCAGGACGAAAAAACTAAAAACTATATAAATGAAGTTTCTATAGATACAGATTTTGAATTATTATTTCCAGATTCCTATATTAAATCTGTAAATGAAAGACTACAGTTATACTCAGAACTTAACAAAATCAGTAATATTGATAAGCTTTTCAGTTTTGAATCAATGCTCAAAGATAGATTCGGAAACTTACCATTTCAAGTTGAAGATCTACTGGTAACAGTTAAATTAAAGTGGATTGCAATTGAATTAGGCTTTGAAAAAGTAGTTATGAAAAAACAAATTATTAAAGCTTACTTTATTAAAGATAAAAATAGTGATTATTTTAATTCAGATATTTTTACCTCAATCTTAAATTATGTGAACTTAAATCCTAACACTTGTAAGCTTGAAGAAAAAAAATCTTTAAATGGCTCAAAACTGGTATTAACTATCAGAAGAATTAACACAATTGAGAGTGCATTATTAGCACTAGAAGCTATAAAAAATTAGTTATAAAAAATTACTTTACCATCTGATTTAGAAACATCTAGTATAACTTTTCTGCCTAATATAATTGGAAAGTTTGTTTTTTCGTGCCCCGCAGGAAAATCAAACAAAATAGGAAAGTTATATTCATCTAAAACATCTAAAATAAGTTCATTTATACTTCTTCCAAAGTCTGTAGTATTTTTCTTTACATCACTTATTTGACCAACAATTAATCCCTTACAATTTTCAAAGTAACCTGCTCTTTTTAAACTATATAGCATCCTATCAATATGATAAGCATATTCTCCTATTTCTTCAATAAACAGTATTTTATCTTTCATTTTTAACTCTGTTTTTGAACCAATTGTTGATTGTATAAGAGTTAGGTTTCCACCTACAATAATTCCTTCAGATTTTCCAGTTTTATTATTTTTATTAGAAGCAATTGAATATGATAAACTATCACCAAACAAAACATTTTTTAATTTACTTAGCGAATCGTTGTTTTGGCCAATATCTTCAAAACCTGATATCATCATTGCATGAATTGATTCACTATTTAAAAAGTTTAATTTATTATGAATGACAGTAATATCGGAGAATCCTATTATCCATTTTGGGTTTTTTAAATAATTGTCAAAGTTTAATTTATCTATTATTCTTACAGCTCCGTACCCTCCTCTAGCACACCAAATAGCTTTTATATTTTTATTATCTAAAGCTTTTTGAAAATCTTTCTCTCTATTTTTGTCGGTTCCGGCAAAATGACCATTTTTATCATAAATATGATTTCCTAAAACAACATTAAGCCCCCAGCTTCTAAATATATTTATTGCTTTCGTGATTTTATTATCAAAATTATTTAAAACCCCAGACGGAGCTAAAATTGATATTGTATCACCAGATTTGAGGTGTTCTGGCTGAATTAATTGTGTTTTCAATACATTTGATTGTTCGATATCTGACTGACTAAAAACGTTCATATTAGAAATAATACTAATATAAATAAAAGTAAAATATATAATTTTAATTTTCATAACATTATAAAGTTAATATAATAAACTAATATAAAATCATTTTTATATTAACTGATAAAATGTTTACTTTTACAGGGAAGTTTAAATTAACCTTTTGAGCAAAAGATACACCATAACAGCCGCTTTACCTTACACCAATGGACCAATACATATTGGTCACTTGGCTGGTGTTTATATCCCAGCTGATATTTATTCCAGATTTTTGCGAATTAAAGGCAATGATGTATTATTTGTTTGTGGTAGTGATGAACATGGAGTTCCTATTACATTGAAAGCTAAAAAAGATGGAATTAATCCACAAGATGTGGTTGATAAATATCATAAAATTATTAAGGATTCTTTTGTTGATTTTGGAATATCATTTGATAACTACTCTAGAACTTCTTCAAAAATACATCACAAAACTGCTAGTAATTTTTTTACAAAATTAAATGATAATAATCAGTTTGCTAAAATTGAATCAGAACAATTTTATGATGAATCCGAGGATCAATTTTTAGCTGACAGATTTATTATAGGGACATGTCCTAAATGTCATAACACTGAATGCTATGGTGATCAATGCGAGAAATGTGGAGCCAGTCATAATGCCATAGACTTAATAAATCCAAAATCTTCAATAACTGGACTTAGTCCGGAGCTAAAAAAAACTACACATTGGTATTTGAAATTAGATTCCCACCAACCCTTTCTTGAAGATTGGATTTTGAAAAGTCACAAATTAGATTGGAAACCTAATGTTTACGGACAGTGTAAATCTTGGCTAGATGATGGACTCAAACCCAGAGCGGTAACAAGAGACCTAGATTGGGGAGTTCCAGTACCTTTAGAAAGTGCTAATGGGAAGGTTTTATACGTATGGTTTGATGCTCCAATTGGTTATATTTCATCTACTATAGAATGGGCAAAAAATAATAATAAAAATTGGGAAAAATATTGGAAAGATCCTGAAACAGAATTAATACATTTTATTGGTAAAGATAATATTGTTTTTCATTGTATTATTTTTCCAGCAATGCTTAAAGCTGAGGGTTCATACATATTACCTAAGAATGTTCCAGCTAATGAGTTTTTAAATCTTGAAGGAGATAAAATATCAACGTCTAAAAATTGGGCAGTCTGGCTCCCAGAATATCTTAAAGATTTTCCTAATCAACAAGATGTTTTACGATATGTATTAACCTCCAATGCACCTGAAACAAAAGATAACGATTTTACTTGGAAAGATTTTCAAGCAAAAAATAATAACGAACTAGTTGCTATTTTTGGAAATTTCATTAATAGAGTAATAGTCCTTACAAATAAATATTACAATGGCGCCATTCCTAAAAAAAATAATTTTTTAGATGATGATAAAGAGGTATTAAATCAGATTGATATGTCTATTTTAAAAATTGAAAAATCTATCCAAAAGTTTAGATTTAGGGAGGCATGTAATGAACTAATTAACATTTCTAGAACTGGTAATAAATACTTAGCTGATCAAGAGCCTTGGAAAATAATAAAAGAAGATCAAGCAAGAGTAGAAACAGTTATGTATGTCTCTTTACAAATTTCAGCTATTTTATCTGTTATAAGCGAGCCATTCTTACCTAACACCTCAAAAAAGCTAAAAGATATTTTAAACTCAAAAGATCACCAAATTGAATGGACATGGGATAATGTAATTAAAAATATCAATCTCATAAAAACTGGTGTTAATATTAACAAAGCCGAATTATTATTTACTAAAATCGAGGATAAAGAAATTGATTTTCAAATCTCAAAACTCAATTCTTCAAAAAAATCTAAATCCATAGTTAGCAAAAAACAAGAGGTTAATTTAAATGATTTTTCAAAACTAAATTTAAAAATAGGAGCTATTCTAGAAGCTAAAAAAATTAAAAAATCTAAAAAACTTCTTTTATTGAAAGTAGATATAAAAAATGAAATTCGAACCATAGTTAGTGGAATAGCGAAATCTTATGATCCACATGAAATAATTGGTACTAAAGTTGTTGTTTTAACAAATCTAGAGTCTAAAGTTATTGCTGGAGTTCAAAGTCAAGGAATGGTACTGTTGACAAAAGATGAAAATGATAGAGATGTTTTTATATCACCCGATAATATTTCCACAAATGAGGGATTAGATATTTCTTAGCTAATCATTATAAATAAAATTAAATTTTATTTCTCAATTATAAGTTTTGAAATATTGTCATGTAAATTTCTTTTATTATTAGAAATTTGAATCATCTTTGAACTTTGAAATATTTTTTTCAATGGATGCTGATCAAGACTATCATAGTTTTCATACATATCAAAACATTCTGAGACTACTCTATCCATTAACTGCATTGAGGTTAACTTAGCCATAGATATTTCTTTTTCTAGATTTTCCGTGGTTTCAAATTTGTTATTGATTGAATGAACAAACTGTTTAGAACATTCAATTTCAGAAGCCAACTGAGCAATTTGATGTCTTATTACTTGAGATTTACTTTTTCTTTCTCCATTACTATCAGTTTGGTTAATGTGTTGGATGGTCATATTTATTGTATTCTCAGCGATTGTGAGAGTTTTTGTTGCCAATTTTAGTTGATGATTGTCTATCATTTCTAATGATGAGATATTGACCTGATTTGATAAATTAGTACTTACTGAATTTACATTTGATTTTGCTTTTTCATATGTCACATCATCAATGATGACTTTAGCAATAATCTCTCTCATAATTTCTGATGTTCCTCCACCAATAGTTCCAATTCTTGAATCTCTAAACATTCTGGCCATTGGATAATCTTCCGTATATCCATTTCCACCAAAAAACTGTAGACATTGAGTTGAAATCTTCTCATGTAACTCAGTAACAATTAGCTTGCCCATAGAACATGATTTAACATCATAAATTCCTTTATCAAATAAATCACAACAGTAATAACTAAATGCTTTCAGTGCTTCTAGTTCAGATGACAATTGAGATACTCGATGTCTTAAAACTTCAAATTTGTCTATTGTTCTTCCAAATGCATTTCTTTGAGACATATAATTTAAAGATTCCGATAATGCATATTCCATTGTTGCGACATTACTTGGTAAAAAACAAAGTCTTTCAAGTTGTAATCCATTCATTAAATAGTAAAATCCTTTTCCTTCCTCTCCAACTAAATTTTCTTTAGGAACTCTTACGTTGTCAAAACTTAGTTCAGCAGTATCAGATGAGTGCCAGCCAAGTTTATTAATTTTATTTTTAGTAATTCCATTTTGATTAAGATCAACACAAATTAAACTTACACCTTTTGAACCAGCTTTAGGATCTGTTTTTACTACCAGGATAATAAAATCACCGTATAACCCATTTGTAATGAATGTTTTAGATCCGTTAATCACATATTCATTCCCTATAAGTTCTGCTCTAGTTTGAATGTTTTTTGTATCTGATCCTGCATCAGGCTCAGTTATTCCAATACAGCTTATAAGGTCTCCTGAAATTATTCCCGGTAAATATTTATCTTTTAATTGATCACTACCGTATTTGTAGATATATGGAGCAGACATATATTGAACCACTTGTTGAGTAACAACAAAACCACCACTATTTAGCCTTCCTAGCTCTTCGTTAAATATTACTTCAAAAAAGAAATCTAAATCACTTCCACCATATTTTTCAGGAAAAGATAATCCTAAAAAACCCATATCTCCCATTTTTTTCCATATTGATTTTGGTATTCTCCCATCTTTCTCCCAAACTTCAATATTTGGACTTACCTCCCTGTTAAGAAATTCTCTTAAGCTTTCTCTAAAAAGATTATGTTCTTCATTAAAATACTCCATCAAATTTTTTTTGTAAAAATAAGTTAATAATGTGGTATAATAAAAAGACTTATTGGGATTTATTGTTTAACAAATCTTAATGATTTATTTTTTAAGATTAGCAAATAATTTTTGACTGATCTAGTAAAATCTATAGAATTTATTTTACCCAGCTTGAAAGCCACCATCAATTAATAAACCTTCTCCATTAACAAAACTAGACTTTTCACTTAAAAGCCATAAAATACTTTCAGCTACTTCTATAGTGTTTCCAATTCTTCTCATAGGAACTCTTAAGTTTTTTACAAATTCTAATGACTTCTCTGGGACATCATCTAAAATTGCCGTTTGAATAAACCCTGGACATACTGAATTAACTCTGATATTAAGACCTCCGTATTCTATTGCAGCTGACTTAGTAAGTCCAATAACACCATGTTTTGCAGCTGAATAATGACTGCCATTTCTTACACCATTTAAACCAGCTAGGGAAGAAACATTTACAATTTTACCACTTTTATTAGATATCATATGTTTTAATTCTTCTTGCATACAGTAAAAAACACCTGATAAACAAACTGAAATCATTCTTTCCCAAGTTGGTTCCTCTATCGTATGAAGTGAACCTACTAATCCTCCAATACCAGCATTGTTTACTGCTAATTCAATTGAGCCATGTTCTTTAAATATACTATCTAAAACTTTAGCAACATCTTTTTTTATAGATGTATCTAGTTTATAAAAATAAGCAATTCCACCCGAGTCATTAATAGTTTTAGTAGTTGCTCGACCCTCTATCTCATTAATATCGGCAATCATGATTTTAGCCCCATGCTTGGCTAATAGTAGTGCCGTTTCTTTTCCAATTCCGGTTGCTGCACCAGTTATAAAAGCAACTTTATTTTTTAAACTTTCATCCATTTATTCCCAGATTACCGTTTCTTTATTATCACTCCAGTCTTTAAACTTGCCATGATATTTGTCATTTATTTTATTTCTCTTAATTTTCATTGTTGGAGTTAATATTTCATTTTCAGGGTTCCAATCATCTTTTACAAAAATTATAGTTGAGATTCTTTTGTAGCTAACTAAATCTTTATTAACAGCTACTAATTTATTTTCAATCATAGATTTTAATGTATTCTTATCTGTTGATTTACCTGATTCTGACAAAACAACTAGCAACATTGGTTGGGGGTTCCCAAGACCAACTATGCATATTTGTTCAAACTCAACAATATCTCCAAAAAATTTCTCAAGACCTAATGGTTCAATAAATTCTCCTTTACTAGTTTTAAATGTATCTTTAACTCTTCCAGTTATATATAAATACCCATCTTCATCTATTTTACCTTGATCTCCTGTACAAAGCCAGCCATCTTTTATTGTTTCGTCAGTTCGTTCTTTATCTTTATAATATCCTTTCATTACAAATGCTCCACTCATCATAATCTCATTGTTTTCGGGGTTTATTTTAATTTTCACACCTGATTGAGGTAGTCCAACTGAGTTTATTTTATTAGTGACTGAAGGAGAAATTTGAGTACAAATAGCACAATTTTCTGTCATTCCATATACGTTAGTAATATTTATACCTATTTTTTTATACCACTGTTTTAGAACTTCTAGCATAGGAGCAGCTCCATTAATTATTACACTAGCATTACTTAATCCTAAAGCTTTTTTAAGTTTACTTTTAATAATAGTTGAAATAATAGGAATTTTTAAAAAAAGATCTAATTTTTCTTGAGAGAATTTTGAAAGTATCCCCATTTGAAATTTAGTATATAATCTTGGAACTCCAATAAATATAGTTGGCTGAACAGCTTTTAAGTTTTCTCCAAACCTTTCTAATGATTCTGTAAATGAAATTACACCACCATATTTAAAACTGGTGTATTCAACCCCAACTCTTTCAGCAATATGATTTAATGGTAAATATGAAAACCAACTATTTTTTCCTGAAAGACTAATATTGTATTTTTCTGCTAAACTTACCTCAAACAAATCCCATACTCCTTGTACTGTGCCAAAATCCAAAACCACTCCTTTTGGATTCCCAGTTGTTCCCGAGGTAAATATAATGGTCCATGTATCATTTATATTTGGTGAGTAGTTTTCGATTTGAGGATCAAATTTATTTATGAAATCAGACCATTGAAATCCTTCGATAATTTTAGAAAACCCTTGATAATGAGGGAAAGCGATAATAGGCATATCTTTAGGGACGCCTTGTTTAATTTCTTCCCAATCCTCAACCTTGCCCATAAATAATGCTTTTACATCTCCTTGATCTAACAAGGCTTTAGTTTCAGATGAATTTAGGTTTGGAAAAAATGGTACGGATACATAGCCTGCCATAACTATAGCTAAATCAGCAATTATCCATTCTCTGCAGTTTTTTGACATTAAACCTACATGACTTTTTTCTGGAAGTCCAAGACTTTTTAGTCCTGTAGCTAATTTTCTTGCAAGTTGACCAACTTCACCCCAAGTGTATTCTTCCCAATTGTCACCAAAAGGTTGTCTTAAAAAAGGTTTGTTTTTAAATGTTTTTTCCCAATAATAAAATTTAAAATCAAATTTAGTTTCGTTGCTCATAATAAATTAGTTTTGTTGTTTACAGAGATTTCTGAATAACTTGCTATGTTGCTAAAGTATGGAAAAGGTATCTTTTTTTATTGTTAACAGCAAAAATATCAGTAACAAAAGCTGGTATCAGTCTTATTCTCTTTACTATCATAAATTTATGAAATTAATTTGGTTTGTCTTAATCTCTTAATCAAAGTATATATTATTTATTAACTTGCTTAAAAATGAATCCCTATGGATATTAACTTCAATAAAAACGAAGACTTTAATAAACTTTTAATTTCAGATCTACGTAAACGGTTTGCTCATGTAAAATTAGGTGGAGGTCAAGAACGTATTGACAAGCACTGTAAAAAGGGAAAAATGACAGCGCGTGACAGAGTAGATTATTTATTTGATAAAAAAACAAAGTCAATAGAAATTGGTGCTTTTGCAGGAGATGAAATGTACAAGGAACATGGAGGTTGTCCCTCGGGTGGAGTTGTTGTAAAAATTGGGTATATTAAAGGAAAACAGTGCATAGTAGTAGCTAATGATGCTACAGTAAAAGCAGGAGCTTGGTTTCCAATCACTGGTAAAAAGAATCTCCGAGCTCAAGAAATATCTATTGAAAATAAAATTCCAATAATTTATTTAGTAGACTCTGCAGGGGTGTATTTACCTATGCAAGATGAAATTTTTCCTGATAAAGAACATTTTGGTCGTATTTTTAGAAATAATGCTATTATGAGTAGTTTGGGAATTACACAAATATCTGCGATAATGGGAAGTTGTGTTGCTGGTGGTGCTTATTTGCCAATTATGAGTGACGAATCTATTATTGTAGATAAAACTGCTAGTATTTTTTTAGCAGGTAGTTATTTAGTAAAAGCAGCAATTGGTGAAAGCATCGATAATGAAACTTTAGGAGGAGCAACAACACATTGTGAAATATCTGGTGTAACTGATTATAAGGCAAAAGATGACAAAGATGCGTTAGATAAAATAAAGCGCATAGTTGATAAAATCGGTGATTTTGAAAAAGCAGGATTTAATAAAGTTAAAAGTCAAGATCCAAAATATAATGAAGAAGATATTTTTGGAATTTTACCAAAAGAAAGAAGTACTCAATATGATATGCTTGAAATCATTAAACGATTGGTTGATAAATCAGAATTTGATCAGTACAAGAGAGACTACGGAAAGACCATTTTGACAGGTTATGCAAGAATAGATGGATGGGCGGTAGGTATTGTTGCAAATCAAAGAAAATTAGTAAAAACAAAAAAGGGAGAAATGCAATTTGGAGGGGTTATTTACAATGACTCCGCAGATAAAGCAACTCGCTTTATAGCTAATTGTAACCAAAAAAAAATACCTCTAGTTTTCTTGCAAGATGTAACTGGATTTATGGTTGGAAGTAAGTCTGAACATGCGGGAATTATTAAAGATGGTGCAAAAATGGTAAATGCTGTGAGTAACTCAGTTGTACCTAAATTTACAGTTATTATCGGTAATTCATATGGGGCTGGTAATTATGCCATGTGTGGTAAGGCATATGATCCAAGATTAATTGTTGCTTGGCCAAGTGCTGAATTGGCTGTAATGAGTGGTAAATCTGCCGCTAAGGTTCTGTTACAAATAGAAACAGCATCACTAAAAAAGCAAGGTGAAAAAATATCACCAGAAAAAGAAGCTGAATTATACGATCAAATAAAATCACGTTACGACAAGCAAATTTCCCCTTATTATTCAGCGGCAAGAATTTGGACAGATGCAGTTATTAATCCTCTAGATACCAGAACATGGATTTCAATGGGAATTGAAGCAGCTAATCATGCGCCGATTGAGAAACAATTTAATATGGGAGTTATACAGGTTTAATATCAGTGTTTAAATAGCATATTTTATTTAAAAAACATGAAACTAAATGAATAATTATAATAAAAATCAAGTTGAAAATATTTCTAATTTTCATTTCTCATTTCTAAATTTAGAAGAAAAAAATAATGTCTTTAAGATTACCTTAAACAGACCAAGCAAAAGAAATGCTTTACACCCTCAAATGGTAAATGAAATTGCTTTTGCAATGCATTATGCACATTTTAAAAAATCTATTTGGGTAGTATTATTTAAAGCTAACGGTAGAGTCTTTTGTGCAGGTGCGGATTTAAAAGCAATGACTGGTGATGTTGAACCCAATGACTCAACAATTCCTTCGCCTAATAAAGATATTCTAATTGGTGAACTTTTTAATAAAATTTATAAGCCCACAATTGCGGTAGTAAATAAAGATGTTTATGCTGGTGGATTTTTAATACTTGCAGGTTGTTTATTTGTTGTTGCAAATAATAAATTAAATTTTTCATTACCAGAAGTTAAAAGAGGCCTGTTTCCAATGCAAGTAATGGCCAGCTTAATAAATATTATGCCAAAAAGAAAGGTATTAGATTGGTGTGTAAGAGGTTATAGTATTACAGCAAAAGAGGCTCTTAGTTTAGGTTTGCTTTCTCATATTTGTAGCGAGGATAAAATTGAGTCTGTTACCAATAAATTAGTTGAGGAAATTAAAGAAAATTCACCAAAGGCAATTAGCTTAGGTTTAGAAGCATATGATAATTTATACAATACAAATAATGAGCATGAATATTTATCTGAGATGTTAAATAAAATGCAACAAAATGATGATGCTAAAGAAGGATTAAGCGCTTTTAAAGAAAAACGAAAACCTAACTGGACAGGTAACTAGTTTACTAATTTTTTAATATGAGTTATGATAAATAAAAAAATGATTCTGGCTAATAGGCCAGTCGGTATACCAGAGAAAAATACTTGGAATTATAAAGAAGAACTAATACCAGAAATACAAGATGGTCAAATATTAATTAAACACCAATACATATCACTTGACCCAGCTATGAGAGGTTGGATGAATAACTCAAAGTCTTATATCCCACCAGTGGAGATTGGTACGGTAATGAGAGCAGGTACAGTTGGTGAGGTTATAAATGTAAAAAATAATACTAATTTTAAAGTTGGTGATTTTGTTTCAGGCTGGGGTGGCGTGCAAGAGTATTCAATTTCTGATGGAAAAAACTATCATATTATAAATGATAAAAACAACCCTATCCATAGATATTTGGGTGCATTAGGAATGCCAGGTATGACTGCATATTTTGGTATAATTAAAGAAGGAAAAATAAAAAGTGGAGATATTGTATTAGTCTCAGCTGCAGCTGGAGCTGTTGGTAGTCTAGTTGGGCAAATTGCTAAAATTAAAGGTTGTAGAGTAATTGGTATAGCTGGAGGTAACGAGAAATGTAAATATGTAAAAAATGAACTAGGTTTTGATGAGGTAATAGATTATAAAAATGACAATATATATTCTGCTTTAAAAAAGTATTGCCCAGACGGAATAGATGTTTATTTTGATAATGTAGGAGGTGAAATTTTAGAGGCTGCATTAGCAAAGTTGAGAATGAATTCCAGAGTTGTAATATGTGGTGCTATTTCACAATATAATAACAAGTCTAAAATGAAAGGCCCTTCCAATTACCTTTCGCTTTTAGTTAATAGAGCAACGATGAAAGGGATGGTTGTGTTTGATTATAAAAATGATTATCCAATCGCTATAAAACAAATATCTGAATGGTTTCAGCAGGGAAAGTTAAAAAGTAATGAGAGTATTTTTAATGGAATTGATAATTTTTATGAAATATTCTTAAAGCTATTTAACGGAAATAAACGCGGTAAACTAATTCTTAAAATTTAAATTTTTATTATGAGTAAACCATCATTTATTAGTGAATTATCTATTCCAGTTATAGCAGCTCCACTATTTTTAATTTCAGGACCAAAACTAGTAATAGAGTGTTGTAAAAATGGAATTGTTGGAACTTTTCCTGCCCTAAACCAAAGAACAACTGAAGGTTTTGAAGAATGGGTTGTTCAGATTAAGTCAGAACTTAAAAGTTTTGAAAATGAGACTGGTAAAAAACCTGCTCCATTTGGAGTCAATTTAATTGTTCATCACTCCAATCCTAGATTACAAGCAGATTTAATGATATGTATAAAGCACGAAGTACCGTTAATAATTACTTCATTAGGAGCAGTCTCAGATTTAGTCGAGTCTGTTCATAATTACGGCGGTTTAGTTTTTCATGATATTATTAAAAAACGTCACGCTGAGAAGGCAGCAGAAGCTGGAGTTGATGGACTAATTTTGGTTTCAGCAGGTGCTGGGGGTCACGCAGGCACTTTAAATCCTATGCCACTTGTTGCTGAAATTAAGAAGATTTTTGATAAAACTATTATTCTTTCAGGTTGTATAAGTAACGGAAGAGATGTTGCTGCTGCTATGCAAATGGGAGCAGATATCGCTTACATGGGTACTAGATTTATAAATACTAATGAAAGTAAAGCTTCTGATGATTATAAAAATATGATAATTAATAGTGGTGCAGGGGATATTGTATATACTGCTGTGGTTTCAGGAGTTCCAGCTAGTTTTTTACGACCAAGTTTAGAAAAGATGGGAATTAGTGAAAAAATGTGGGGAGGTTCTCCATCATTTACTCAAAAGCTAAAAATGTATTTTAAAGTACTAACATCAAAATTTAGTTTTGCAAAAGAACTAGATCTTGCAAAAGCAGAAGCAAAAGCTTGGAGTACAATTTGGTCTGCTGGTCAGGGTGTTACCAATATTCAAGATACTCTATCAGTAAAAGATTTAGTCAGTAATATTAAGAATGAATTTAAAGAATCTTTAGCTGAGCAAGCCAAGTTATTGGATAGATATTTTTAGTGGGGTGACTAAGTCCCAAAAATAAGGAAGCACATAATATATTGTAAAAGTCAAAGTAATAATAGAGATTAAATTAAGCCACAATCCTTTCTTGAACATATCTTCAATTTTTAATAGTCCAGACCCAAAAACAACAGTATTCGGAGGGGTTGCAACAGGTAACATAAATGCACAGGATGCTGCTAAAGTTGCACTAACTAATAAATAATATGGATGTAAATCAAGAACAACAGCTAATGATATTAGAATAGGCAATAACATAGCGGTAGTTGCCATATTGGATGTTACTTCAGTTAAAAAATTAACACTAGCAATTAATATTAATATTAATACAACTAATGGAACATCACTTAAATATGTTAGTTGATTACCAATCCATATAGCTAATCCACTACTGTCAAAACCTTGAGCAAGAGCCATACCAGCACCAAATAATAATAGTATTCCCCATGGAAGTTTCATTGCATCTTCCCAATGAATAATTTTGGTTAATTTATTTTCAATTGTAGATTTTTTAGAAGGTAAAATAAACAGTACTAAAGCAGATATAATAGCTATAATTGTGTCATCTAAATTTGGAATTATTTTTGTTAATCCGTATTGAACACCATCAATTTGAACGTTTCTAGTTATCCAAGCTAATGCCGTTAAAATAAATACTATTAAAATAGTTTTTTCTTCATAAGATATTTTTCCTAATCCTTTAAGTTGTGACTCTATTTCTTCTTTTCCAGCCGAGAATTCTTTTTGTTTAAACTTGAAAGCTATTTTAGTTAAATAAAACCAACAAATAAACAGAAAGAATATACTTAATGGTAAGCCGAATTTAAACCAATCAAAGAAAGAAATCTCGATATTATAACTTTCTTTAATAACACCGGCAAATATCATGTTTGGTGGAGTTCCTATTATGGTAGCCATTCCTCCAATTGATGCGCTGTAAGCTATAGCAAGCATTAAAGCTTTACCAAATAAAGAGTTTTCATTTTCAGGGGTATTAGGATCATCTTTAAGTTGGGAAATAATTGCTAA
This sequence comes from Flavobacteriaceae bacterium, assembly GCA_018674025.1. Classification (GTDB taxonomy): domain Bacteria; phylum Bacteroidota; class Bacteroidia; order Flavobacteriales; family Flavobacteriaceae; genus SGZJ01. Next base: position 2,464 of record JABHBC010000004.1, on the reverse strand, counting down.
ACCTACAGGCAAAATCATCACTGATGTGGCAGTATTACTAATCCACATCGATAAGAATGCTGTTGCAGTCATGAAGCCCAAAATTATATTACTTTTATTTACTCCAACTTGATTAATGATGTTTAGAGCTATTCTTTTATGCAATTTCCATTTTTGAATTGCTATTGCCAAAATAAAACTCCCAATAAATAAGAAAACGTATTTGTGCCCAAAAGCAGCTGTAGTGGTTTTAATATCTAAGCCACCAGACAGAGGAAAAATTATTATTGGTAATAATGAGGTGGCAGCAATGGGAATAGGTTCTGTAACCCACCAAATAGCTATCCAGGATGCACATGCTAAAATAGCTTTACCTTGAAATTCTAAATCTTCAGGATTGAAAAACAACATTATTAAAATAAAAGATAGAGGCCCTAAAACAAATCCTATTTTACCTGCAGATATTTTCATCTTAATTAAATATTAAGTCACATCCATATTCAATAGAATCACCAGTGTTATGAGATAATCCATTTATAATATTGAGTGTCCAGTTAAAAGATAATGAATTAGTTTGTGCAAAATTTTGAGCTTGATTATAAAAATGAATTGCTCTATCAACTCTATGTAGACCCTGAGCATCAGCAAATTCATTATGTCTTAATCCAGGAAAATTAGGATCGTTATCCAACGTTCCAACTTGAATTATATGATTCTTACTTAAAATATCAATTAAGTAGCTATTGTTAGATAAGGGAGGCTCTTGAGTTAAAATACTATTATTAAGGCCATAAGGAAATTGAACGGTATTATCTAAAACAGTAAACCAGCCAGCTGCAGAGGTTAGGATTTTATCAAACCTAGCATTTGGATTAAAAAGCATAAATCGGTGTGCAAATTGAGCTCCTGCAGAATGTCCAAATAAATGATATTTGTCAACATTTGTATTGGTATTGGAAAGAAATATATCAAAAATTGGTTCTATTAATGAAAATGCCCATTCGTTTACATCATTTAGTGATTCAGGTGTTGGATTATCTCCATCTACATATACATTTCCTAAATTAAAACCGTCTCCACCCGGAAAATTAACATTACTAATTTCAGGTGCAACAATTATAAATCCATATTGATCTGCTTTATCCTCCATCATGTTCCTCGTTGATTCTCCATCTCTAGCTCCTCCATGAATATTAAATACCACTGGTGTGCTTGAATTTACATTGTTAGGGATATAGTAATAAATAGGAATGATTTTCTCATTAAAAGTTTGATAAAACAAACCACGACCTAAATCTTCTAACACCACATTGTTGTTGTTATTATCAATTGGTTCATTTGGTGTAAATGAAGTTTCTTGGTCTTGGCAATTGAAAAGTAATAATAATAGAAAAAAAAGGAACTTGCTAATATGCATAATTTATAGTAAAATTTTGTTAAATATAGAAGGATTTTTCTTTATTTTAGAGAAAAATTTAAAAAAAAATAGGTTTATGAAAAATATTATTATTTTAATGTTTCTATTCTTAGCAGTTCAGTCTTGTGATACTGAAGATGTCTTGCCTGGTGTCAATGTTGAGTTAGAAAGCGAAACTATTTCTGAAGATAATGGCCTAGTTGTTGTAACTGCTACATTAAATGGATCTGTATCTAGCGATATATCGATTCCGATGCAATTTTCTGGCTCTGCTGTTATAAATTCTGACTATTCAGTTAGTTCAAATAATATTTCAATAATTAGTGGAAGTAGAACTGGATCAGTAACTATTTCAGCTATTCAAGATAGTGAAATTGAAAGTCCAGAAGAGATCATTATTGATTTAATTGCAAACAGTAATTATCTTTTGTCAAGTAATTCTCAGTTAGTGATAAACTTACTTGATGATGATACTGATACTGACGGGGATGGTATCCCTGATTCAGATGATAACTGTCCACTTGTTATTGGTGTTGCTGAGAATAACGGATGTCCATGGCTAGGTTTTATTATTAACGAAGTTTTGTACGATCCGCCATCTGGAGACGCTGGCGATGCTAATGGAGATGGAACAAGAGAAGCTAACGAAGATGAATTTATTGAATTTTATAATTCAGGGTTAGAAATTGACTTGTCTGGATACACTATTTCTGATGCAAGCCAATTAAGACATACTTTCCCATCAGGGTCAATAATCCCTTCAAATGGTGTTTTAATTTTATTTGGTGGAGGTAGCCCAACTGGAAATTTTGGAAATTCTGTGGTGCAGACTGCATCTGAAGGCTCAATAAACATGAGTAATGCAGGTGATTTAATCACTATGAATGATCCTCAGGGCAATGTTTTTTTAACTATCGATATAGAACCTCTTTCAAACGACCCAAATGAATCTTACACATTAAACCCAGATATTTTTGGTACGGTTCTAGAGCAGCATTCGACTATTGAAGCATCTAGCGGTAGTCTATATTCTCCAGGTTACAAATTAGATGGTACAGATTTTTAAAT
>JABHBC010000037.1 GCA_018674025.1 Flavobacteriaceae bacterium | reverse complement strand
CTTAAGGGATTAAAAAATTTAGAAAAAAGATTATTAAAAGCAAACAGAATAAAACACAAATCACATTTAGATAGGATTACTGCTATCCAAGACGATCTGTTTCCTAATAAGTCATTACAGGAACGGAGTGTTAATTTTGCTGAATTTTATTGTCTGTACGGAGATGAATTTATTAAAACTTTAAAGGATAATATTCATCCATTAAACAATAAATTTTCAATCATAGAATTATAAAAAAAATCATTGATTTACTCAATTAATTTAAAATCTATTTCTATTTTTACACATGCAAAATAAGGTATTAATTTTAGATTTTGGTTCTCAGTATACACAGCTCATCGCCAGAAGAGTAAGAGAATTAAATATTTACTGCGAGATATTTCCTTTCAATAAAATTCCTAAAGAATTAAATAATTACAGTTCTGTAATTTTGTCTGGTAGTCCATTTTCAGTTCGTGACAAAAATTCTCCAAAACCTGATTTAAGTTTTATATTAAATAATTTTCCAGTATTGGCTGTTTGTTACGGAGCTCAATTAATTGCAGAACAGTTTGGAGGATTAGTAGCAGCCTCTAACATTAGAGAATACGGAAGAGCTAATCTAAGCTATATTAATCAAGATGATTTATTGTTTTCTTCAATCAATGCTGGAAGTCAAGTTTGGATGAGTCATAGTGACACGATTAAAGAACTTCCATCTAACTCGAATTTATTAGCCAGCACTGATGATGTAAAAAATGCAGCTTATAAGATTAATGATCAAAGCATATATGCTTTGCAATTTCATCCTGAGGTATACCATACTACTGATGGAAAAAAAATATTAGAAAATTTTCTCATTAAAATTTCGAATTTAAAACAAGATTGGACTCCTGATTCTTTTGTAGACATGACAGTCGAATCATTAAAATCTAAAATTGGAGATGATAAAGTAATTTTAGGACTTTCTGGTGGAGTAGACTCAACAGTTGCTGCTGTTCTATTACACAGAGCCATTGGATCTAACTTAAATTGTGTTTTTGTTAATAATGGTTTGCTTAGAAAAAATGAATTTCAAGATGTACTTAATCAATACCAAGGCATGAATTTAAATGTTAAAGGGATAGATTATTCTAGTGAGTTTTATAGCGCACTCGAAGGAATAGAAGATCCTGAATTGAAAAGAAAAACTATTGGTAGAGTTTTTATTGAAGCATTTGATGACGAATCTAAAAAAATATCTAATGCTAATTGGTTAGCTCAAGGAACAATTTACCCTGATGTTATAGAGAGTATTTCTGCAACTGGAGGTCCATCAGCAACAATCAAAAGTCATCACAATGTTGGTGGTTTGCCAGATTACATGAAGCTAAGTGTTGTTGAACCATTAAAGTTGTTATTTAAAGATGAAGTAAGAAGAGTTGGTGCATCGTTAGGTATTGATTCTAAATTACTCGGTAGACACCCTTTTCCTGGGCCGGGTTTAGGTATTAGAATACTTGGTGATATTACAAGAGAAAAAGTTAATATTTTACAGGAAGTTGATCATATTTTTATAGAAGGTTTAAAAGAATGGGGTTTATATGATAAAGTATGGCAAGCTGGAGCAATGTTACTGCCTGTTAATAGTGTAGGGGTTATGGGAGATGAAAGAACTTATGAGAAATGTGTTGCTTTAAGAGCTGTTGAAAGTACAGATGGGATGACTGCTGATTGGGTAGATCTGCCTTATAAATTCCTTCAACAAATTTCAAATAAAATTATTAATAGAGTTAAAGGTGTGAATCGTGTAGTTTACGATATAAGTTCTAAACCACCAGCTACAATTGAATGGGAGTAAATGTATACTAAAATCAAATTTTCTTTTCTTTTGTTATTTGTTTGTGTAAATATTTCTTCACAAACATTCCTCAAAGAAGTTATTCAAACTAATCAAACCATTGACTCTTTTTGCTTTGATAGAGCTATCTCTTCCTTTGATTTTTTAGCTTTAAACCCAAATATTTTGAACAAAACCCTCAAAGTTGGTGATGAGGTAATAATTCCAAAAAAAATCGATTTAATTTTTGATGACAGTGATTATATTTTACACAAAGTAAAAAGAAAACAAACCTTAATTAAGATTTCTAATCTTTACGATGTGGATGTAAATTTAATTAAAAACTTTAATAATTTAAGTTCAGATAAATTAGACAAAGGCACATCAATCAAAATTCCTTTAATTCCATTGTCAGAAGGTTCAATCAAAGAAATCCCAAATCAGGTTAAATATTATTCGGTTAAACCAAAAGAAGGTAAATGGAGAATAGCCTACAAGTATGGAATAACAGTTGATCAATTAGAATTAATTAATCCTCAAATTGGAACTTTTTTAAAGGTATCAGAAAAAATTCTCGTTCCAAATATTAATTTAGATAAGCTAAATGTAATTGATGAAAATTATGCTTATTACAAAGTGTTACCCAAAGAAGGATTTTATAGATTGAAAATAAAGTTAGGTATTGATGAAAAAATTATTAAGTCCTTAAATCCATATTTAATTACTAGTGAATTAAAAGAAGGTATGATACTTAAATTACCTAAACTTATAGATGAGAATGAAAATTTAGTTAAAGATCAAATATTAAACTTAACAGATTTTAGCAAGAAAAAAATTGCTCTTTTACTACCATTTGGCCTTAACAATATAAATTTTGATTCTTTGCAAATAGCAAAAAGTCAATTAAATAATGATAAACTTTTAAATTTATCATTAGATTTTTATTTGGGTAGTTCTCTAGCAATTGATTCTATTACAAGTTATGGAATTCCTGTACAGATGAATGTTTTTGATATTAATAATTCTTCTGAAGCTGATATTTATGAAATTATAAATAATTATGATATAAAAAATTATGATTTAGTTATTGGTCCTTTGACTCCAAAAGCATTTAATTACACATCAAAATTATTAAAAAATGAACCTGTTCTACTTGTTTCACCCCTAAGTAAAGTTACTTATTCAAATAATGTTATTAATACAATTACAGAGGATGATATTTTATATGAAAGGATAGTATCTTTTGTAGAATCAGATACTACTTTAAGTAAAAAATATATTATTTCTGATTCTGAAAATTTAATTACAAGTAATAAACTTAAAGAGAGGTTTAAAAATGCAACTCAATTTTATTCAACAATTAATGAATCTGGAGTTGACACAAAATCTTTGGTTTTAGATGATTTAGATTCGACTTTTGTTGATAAAAAGAATATTATCTTCTTAGAAACTAAAGACCAAGGATTTGTTTCAAATGTGACAAGTATATTAAATTCATTTGTAAACGATTCTATTCAGATTTCTTTGTATACTACTTCTTCTAATAAAGCATTTTCAGGTAATAATATTTCTAATTACAATTTATCAAACCTAAAATTTCATTATCCGTCGATTAAAAAGCCACTAGATTTTAAATTATACTCAAATTTTATTAAAAATTTTAGCAGTATTTATAATTTTATACCCAATAAGTATGTGATTCGTGGCTATGATCTTATCTTAGACCTTTTATTAAGGTTAAGTTCTGATGAAATTAATTTCAATAGTTCTGATTTTACTGAGACAGAACATATTGAAAATAAATTTAAATACTTAAAAAACAAAGACAGTTTAGGTTATAGAAATATATCTACATTTATCATTAAGTATGAAAATCTTGAGTTAAAAGTAGTTGATTAATAATTTGTCTAGAATTGACTTAAATTCAAACTAAATCCCTAAATTTGTTTGCGTTTATAACGCATACATGTCATCTACTAAATATATATTTGTCACAGGAGGAGGTTCTTCATCATTAGGTAAAGGAATCATTGCCGCTTCACTTGCAAAATTACTTCAATCCCAAGGTTACTCTGTCACAATCCAAAAATTAGATCCATATATAAATATAGATCCAGGAACTTTAAATCCTTATGAACACGGAGAGTGTTATGTTACTGATGATGGAGCTGAAACAGATTTAGATTTAGGCCATTATGAAAGATTTTTAAATGTTCCGACTTCACAAGCAAATAATGTTACTACAGGTAAAATTTATAAGAGTGTCATTGAAAAGGAAAGAAAAGGAGATTTTTTAGGTAAAACAGTACAAGTAATTCCTCATATTACAGATGAGATCAAAGAAAGAATTCAGTTTTTAGGAAAAACAGGTGATTATGATATTATAATTACTGAAATTGGGGGTACTGTAGGTGATATTGAATCTCTCCCTTACATAGAGGCTTTAAGACAAATGAAATGGGATCTTGGACAATCAAATGTATTAGCTATTCACCTAACTTTAATCCCTTATTTATCTGCAGCAAAAGAATTAAAAACAAAGCCTACTCAACACAGTGTTAAGACTTTGATGGAAAGTGGAGTACAAGCAGATATTTTAGTATGTAGGACAGAACATGATATTGGAGATAATATTAAAGCCAAATTAGCTAGGTTTTGTAATGTTGATAAAGAATCTGTAATTCAATCTATAGATGCATCCACTATATATGATGTGCCAAATTTGATGTTAAATGAAGGTTTAGACAAGGTTGTGCTAAAAAAATTAAATTTAAAAAGTGAAACACCAAATTTAGATGTATGGAACGGTTTTCTAAAAAGGTACAAAAACCCCAAAAATAAAATTAAAGTTGGATTAATTGGTAAATATGTAGAACTTAAAGATTCTTATAAATCTATTTTAGAATCATTTATTCATGCCGGTTCAGAGAATGAAGTTGATGTTGAAATTGTATCAATTCATTCAGAGTATATCACAAAAGAAAATGTTACTTCTAAACTTAGATCTCTAAATGGTGTATTAGTTGCACCTGGATTTGGAGAAAGAGGAATTGAAGGAAAAATCTTAGCAATCAATTATGTAAGAACAAATCATATTCCTTTTTTTGGAATATGTTTAGGTATGCAAATGGCTGTAATTGAATTTGCTAGAAATGTTTTAAATCTTAAAGATTCCAACTCTACTGAAATGAATAATAATGTCGCTCATCCGGTGATTGATTTAATGAAAAGTCAAAAAAATATCGTAAACAAGGGTGGTACTATGCGTTTAGGGTCTTGGGAGTGTGAATTAAAAAAATCATCAAATATTAGAGATATATATAGTTCTAATGTTATTCATGAAAGACATAGACACAGGTATGAATTCAACAATGATTATTTAGATGAATTCCAATCAAAAGGATTCATAGCGTCAGGAATTAATTCTAAAACAAGTTTAGTTGAAATTTTTGAGTTAAATAATCACCCCTGGTTCAT
>JABHBC010000036.1 GCA_018674025.1 Flavobacteriaceae bacterium | reverse complement strand
AAGATTTTACAGTATAGTCTCCATTAGCACCAATAACTAATGATGTTAAACCAACATTAAATGAATACATATTAGCGCTAGCTAGAAATTTATTCTTAATTAAATCTTGAATGGACTCCCCTACTATCAATTCATCATAATTATCAGTCATTGGAAGTTCAATATTAGAACTCAGTGGTGTAGCAGTAACTCCTAAAATAAAAGAATTACTAAAAAATTTAAATAATTTTGTAAACGAATTATAATGAGCCTCATCAATAATCACTAATCCAATACCGGAAATATCTAATTTGTCATCGTTTAACCTATTGTTAAGAGTTTCAACCATTGCTACAAAGCAAGTATACTTAGATTGATCATCTAAATTAGCTTTACTGTCAATCACTTTATTTTCAACTCCAAATTCAGATAATACTTTTGATGTTTGTTTACACAACTCAATTCTATGGGTCATTACTAATACCTTTTTGTTATGATTTGAAAGGTATTGTCTAACAATTTCTGAAAAAATAACAGTCTTACCACCACCTGTTGGTAGTTGATATAACAAATGATAGTCTTCTCTTGAGTTTTCAAAACTATCAAAAATTTTACTAATTGCTCCTTTTTGATAGCTGTAAAGACTTTTATCCGCTTTTCTTTCTTCTTTCTCGTTAAGTGTAATTATCATTTAAAAAATGTTGGTGGGCAAAAATACCAACTTTAGTTAGTTTTTCAACTATAAAACATTAATTATTTAATATTTTTATAATAAATGAATTACTTATGAACTTATATGTCAAAGCAACTATTTTAATTATTACTATTATATCTATCTATCTATTAAAAATGAAAAATGATAATAACAATCTTTTAGAGAAAGCAAAAATTATACATAAAAATATTATAACTCTGGACACACACTGTGATATAGATGTTAAAAATTTTACAGAGTCTATTAATTATTCCAATAATATAGATACTCAATGTAATATACCTAAGATGGAAATTGGGGGTCTAGATGTTGCTTGGTTCATAGTATATACTCGTCAAGGGGAATTAAATCCTAGAGGATATAAAAAAGCTTATGAAAATGCAATATCAAAATTTGATGCTATTCATAATTTAGTCAACACCTACTCTAGTGATAAAATTGGATTAGCGCTTAACTCCAATGATGTTAGAAAAATTCATAGTAGTGGAAAAAAAGTTGCAATGATTGGAATTGAAAATGGATACCCAATTGGACTCGATATCACAAATGTTGAGAAGTTCTTTAATAGAGGTGCTCGTTACATGTCACTTTCTCATAACGGACATAGTCAATTATGTGATAGCAACACCTGTGAACAAGATGGAGTTTATTTACACAATGGACTTAGTGATTTTGGGGTTGAAGTAATTAAGGAAATGAATAGAATAGGAATGATAATAGACATATCACATCCATCTAAAGAAGCAATTAGACAAATGATCGAAATAAGTAAAGCTCCAGTTATTGCATCTCATTCTTCGGCCAGAAAATTATGCAATCACAGTAGAAATTTAGATAATGAGCAATTAGGATGGATAAAAGAAAATGGTGGTGTTGTGCAAACTGTTGCATTTAAATCTTATTTAAATTCTGAAAAATCTAAACCAAATAGTAAAAACAAAGTAGATGTGTCTGATTTTGTTGATCATATTGATTACTTAGTTAGTTTAATAGGAATAAATCATGTTGGAATTAGTAGTGATTTTGATGGTGGTGGTGGTGTTGATGGATGGGAAGACGCTTCAGAAACTTTTAATGTAACATTTGAGCTAGTAAAAAGAGGTTATAGTGAAGTAGAAATAGAAAAGATATGGTCAGGTAATTTGTTAAGAGTTTTAGATGAGGTTTCTCTAATTTCAAAAAAAATAAAAAAAATATAAATAGTTCTAGTACCTTTTTTTTATTTCTCTAACTATATCTTCAAGACCGTTTAATTGAAGTTCGAAAACAAGTTCAAGTTGTTTACCTAGCTTTCCAGATGGAAATCCTTTGTTTTTATACCAAACTATATAATGTTCAGGTAAATCAATTAAATATCTACCCTTATATTTTCCAAAGGGCATTTTCATTTTAGATAAATCTATTAGAATCTGTTTATCTTGAAACATAAAATTTATTAATAATTAAGTAGTTTATCTAACTCTACCTCAAACCTGTCATATGGTAAGTATTGGTCTTCTAAACTTTTTTCAAATGGAATAGGTGTATCTAAACTGGCTACTCTAATAACTGGCGCATCTAAATACTCAAAACAATTCTCCATTATAATTGATGATATCTCTGAAGCTAAACCTCCAAACATAGAGTCTTCTTGTAGTATTATGGCCTTTCCAGTCTTTTTAACTGAACTAATGATTGAATCTTTATCTAATGGACATAATGACCTTAAATCAATTAAATCAAAAGTATAAGCATCTCTGTTTTTAATTATTTCAAGTGCTTTATGTACTGGTGCTCCATAAGTAATTATGGTCAAATCATTTCCTTGAGTCAGAGAACAAGCTTTTCCTAGTGGTAGATTGTAATAACCTTCAGGAACGTCTTGACGTACACTTCTGTACAAAGCTTTATGCTCAAAAAACAAAACTGGATTTGGATCTTCAATTGATGAGATTAACAAACCTTTTGCATCAGCAGGAAATGCAGGATATACAACTTTAAGACCAGGTGTTTTAGTAAACCAAGCTTCATTTGTTTGTGAATGAAAGGGTCCTGCCCCTACTCCAGCTCCACAAGGCATTCGCAAAACAATATCTGCATTTTGACCCCATCTATAATAAGATTTAGCTAAATAATTAACTACTGGATTAAAACCAGAACTTATGAAATCTCCAAATTGTAACTCCACAATTGATTTTGTATCACAAATAGATAATCCCATAGCAATTTCAATTATAGAAGATTCACATATAGGAGTATTTCTAACCCTATCTTTTCCATATTTTTCAACAAAACCCTCCGTAATTTTAAAAACACCTCCATATTCGGCAATATCCTGCCCCATTATAACTAGCGAGTCATTCTTTTTCATTGCTTCATCTAATCCTTCAGAGATAGCGTCAACTAATCTTATGTGTTTGGTTTTAGAAGAAGCTGGGCAATCAATAAAATCAAACTTTTTAAAAACATCGGAAAGTTGTAATTCTATATCGATTTCAGGGTAAGGTTCTTTATAAGCTAATTCTAAATTTTCATTAATTTCAAAATTTAAAGAATCTATTATTTTTTTGATATCATCAACATTAATTATATCATTATCGGTTAAATATTTTTCAAAATTTGAGATAGGATCTTTTTTAGCCCATGTATCTATAAGTTCTTTTGGTACATATTTAACACCACTTGCTTCTTCATGTCCTCTAATTCTGAATGTTT
>JABHBC010000035.1 GCA_018674025.1 Flavobacteriaceae bacterium | reverse complement strand
ATTTTCTCATTTTTTTCTTTCCGTTAACTTGTTCAATTACTTTTAATGAAACATATTCAGATAAACTTTCAGAAAGCATGGTAGAACCTAATACATCAGCTCCTATTACTTGATGTGCCCACCATTGATGAGCAACTTCGTGAACCGTAACAAAGAAAGCATAATCGTTACCTCCTTCTTCAGAATCGTCTACTTTAGCTATAAAACCAATATCTTCTGAAAACGGAACTGTATTGGGAAACGATTGAGCGAATCCGCCTGCAGTTCTCGGGAATTCGATAATTCTAAGTTGCTTGTGTTGGTAAGGGCTAAAATTAGTAGAACAATATTCTAATGCAGCTTTCATTCCTTTCATCATTCTATCTAAGTTATAATCGTGATCCTTATGATAATAAATTTCTAGATTAACATCATTCCACTTATCTTGAGCAATTTCGTATTTTCCAGAATTAAATGCATAGAAGTTTAAAATTTTACTATCCATTTTATAATTAAAATATCTTCTATCTCCTTCGATCCATTCTTTTTGAAGATATCCTGGGGCAATAGCTATTTGGTCTTTAGAGGTACTTACGGTAGTTTCAAAATCAATCCAATCTGCATCTTTTGAAATGTATGTATTTCCAAGTGCAGTAGAATCAGATGGATATGGTTTTAATTTATTAGGTGGAAGGTCATATTTTTCTCTAGTTTTATCATCAGTTAGTTCTCCACCTGGGTATCCAAATGTTGGAAATAAGCTATTGTTTATAAATGTTCCATTATTTACGACTGAGGAGTTTTTTCTAATACTTGTATTAGGTTTATTTTTTACCGTAAATGATAATTTTAAACTGTCACCTGGATACAAAGATTTTTTTAATCTGTATACGTCGAAATTATATAAAGTGTCTTCTAAAACAAGATCTGTTTCTTTATCAAATTTAAAGGTGCTAATAGCATCGTTATGGTTTAAAAATAAACTATCTATTACGTTAGATGTTTTGTTTACCGTGATATAAGTTCCACTAGCATCAGCATCTAAAGTTTTGGGAAATAGATTAACGTCAACTTTTACAGAAACGATTCTAGGCTGACTATAATTTTCATATTTCTTATATTTTTTCTCCCATTCTACAGTTTGTAATTCTCTTTCTTTTGAAGATGTCCTTTTATTTAAAACATTTGTCTCATAGTAAATATATCCACCTGAACTTAAAAAAATTAACATTAATAAAGCTAAAAATTTTGGATATTTTCCTTTGAACCTGGATACAGCAATAGAAATTCTTTCTTTAAAACTTGAGGGTAAACCTCTAAAATAGAACAAGTATGTTAAAATAAAGAACACAAGTCCCAGAGATAACCAATATATTTTGTAAAGAAAAAACCTGTTAACCGAACTTCCATAACCATCCATATCTGAATACGAAAATCCAGTGCCTGCATTGTATTTTAAAATGGATTGCTCAACTCCAGCTAAGCTAAGTAATGGTATTCCGATAAAAAGTACAATCATTATAAATATACCAACATATCTATCAGTAATTAAAGTTTGTATTAAGAACGATAGGAGTGCCCATATCACATATGAAATAAGAGAAAGAAAAATTAATTCATACAGGTAATGTGCTATTTCAAAATCATAGTATCCACTATAAGTTTGAAATAATATTCCAGAAATCATTATTAGTGAAAGTAATACAAGTTGCATTTTTACAATTGCTAAGAACTTAGAGCCTAGTAAAATCCAGTTTGGGGTAGGAGTAGTATCTATTAATTGATTTACATTGGACGTCCTTGATCTGTGTAATAAATTTGCAGCAAATAAAAATGTGGCAACATTTATAAATAAAGTAAATGTAGCTCCAGCTTGAAGCATTTTCCATGTTCTTGGATATGTAGGAGTTCCAAACACATTTCCCAGTTCTGAAAGTCCAATAAGGTTAAATAATAATGCTAGTATCACGATACTAATAAATGACCAGCTTTTAACTATGTATAAAAAATCAATATTAGATAAATTCCAAAGTTTTTTTATCTCATTTTTAAAACTGAAATCAATCGTAATCTTTGGAAGATTTACTTTAGTGATTCCTCCAAAATTACTTTTAGTTAGTCTTTTGGAATCTTTTTTATTAAAAGAGAATGTAAAAGCATTTTGACTGAAGCTGAAAATTTTATAAATAGACAGCAATACAAGTGATCCAAATGAAATAAAAATCAGTCTATTGTAAATAAGTAGCTCTCCAAGTGGTAAGTACAATTCGTTTTGTTCTGAAACAGTCCAGTATCTTGTATAGTAGTTTGATGCTGAAAGACCAGAGGGATCTAATAGGGCTGCAATAAATCTGTTGTCAGGGTTACTAAAAAGGCCTTCAAGTAATGCTTCAATTATTACTATTATAATAACACTTATAAAACCAACATATACATTTCTTGTAAACGTGACCACTCCAAAAATTATCGAGCTGTACAAAAAGAGGTTTGGAAGAATTATTATAAAATAAGCGTCTAAATATGATTTTAAATCAAAAGGATTAACAATGTCCTGATTAGTACCGGGTAGTATAAAACCAAGGGAAACTGCTATAAAAATAGCAACTATTACTACGTTTACGATAAAAAATCCACTTAAAAACTTTGCAGTCAAATAGTTAGCTTTTGAAAATGGATAAGAGTAGAGTATGGTATGTATTTGAGATTCATAGTCCCTACTTATAGTTGATCCAATAATAGAAGGATAAAAGAATATTAAAATGGAGGCTGGTGCTGCAAATGCACCTAATACTGCCATTGGAGAATTTACAATTTTTGATGATCCGGTAGTTACTGAAATAGCATCAAATATTCCAGCAGAGGCAGCGGAAATAAGCATCCCAATCATAAAAAACACAATAGCATATATGTATAAAGCAGGTCTGTTAAACCAATATTTTATTTCGTTAAAAAAGATATTTAAGAACATGTATTAGTTTTTTAAGAATTATTATTTTGATCTTCTTTAAGCGCAATAAAATAAACGTCATCTAATTGAGGCTCT
>JABHBC010000280.1 GCA_018674025.1 Flavobacteriaceae bacterium | reverse complement strand
ACAATTTTCAGATTCAATTTCTTTAAGTTTACTGTTAGCCGGATTTGACGAATTGAAGGGCAAAGACATTCCTAAAGCTTCAATGGCAGAGGCCATTGTATTTGCGGTATACATTCCTCCACATGCTCCAGCGCCAGGACAAGCTTTTTTGATTATAGATTTATATTCCTGATTATCCATTTGCCCTGAAACCTTACTTCCCCATGCTTCAAAAGCAGAAACTACATCTAATTTTTTTCCATTGTGACAACCCGAATCAATTGTCCCTCCATAAAGTAATATTGATGGTCTATTTAATCTAATCATAGCCATTAATGCCCCTGGCATGTTTTTATCACATCCAACTACTGTAACTAAACCGTCATAGCTCATGGCTTGGACAACTGTCTCCATTGAGTCTGCAATAATATCTCTTGAGGGTAAGGAATATCGCATTCCGGGTGTGCCCATTGAAATTCCATCACTAACACCAATGGTATTAAAAATTAATCCTGTAGCATTATTTGATAAAACTCCTTTTTTTACATATTTTGATAAGTCGTTTAAATGCATATTACATGGATTTCCTTCATAACCAGTGCTAGCTATTCCAACAATTGCATTTTTAAAATCAGATTCTTTCATCCCAATGGCATGTAACATTGCCTGAGCAGCTGGTTGTGTATCATCTTGAGTAACCGTTTTACTATACTTGTTTAAATTCATTTTATGAGATTCTCAAAATTAAAGGCTTTAATTAAATTATTCTTAGTGAAAGATGGCTAAATTTGAAATATTCATATTTATCTATTTTTCAGTGATTTAACCTTATAAATCCAAAAATAAATATATATTTATTAATTGAATATTAAAAATTAATAACCCTAATTAATTATTTAAAATTTTGATAAATGATATATAGAACTTTACTTTTAAAAAAAAGATGTATCAAAAAATAATTGAAAAGAACACCAAGAAGATTAAACTAATAAAATAAAAATAGACTCTGTAACACAAGTTAAACTTAAGTAACTTATTTACAAATCATACACTAGCCTGAAAGTAATAAACCTTGGCTGAATAAAATACTCCGTTGAACTTATCGAAATATTTCCAGTGTTTGATTGATTTTGAGATTTAGTATTGAGTAAGTTGGTAGCTTTCAATTCAAATTCCCACTTGCTATCTTTATCTTTTTTGTAAGCAAGTGATGCATCCCAAAATTCGTACTCATTTAAAACAGCTCTTTCATTACTAAAAGAGGTGTTTGTATACCTCGATCTAAAGGTAAATGATTTTGAAATTAATGCATCTACATCGATAAATGGAGCTTTTGTGTAAAATTTACTTTCAACATCACCCAAGATATTATTAGTCAGAGAATAGTTATATCCAAGTTCTACATTTGGAGCTTCTCTAAACGATGTTCGAACAGTTGCTCCATAATTTTGAGAAAGATTTTCACTAATACTAGGATTATTTATATCAGAAATATACTGATTGAATTTAGAAAAATTAATACCACTAGATAATGATGCTCTAATTTTCCCAAATTGTCTTTGAAATCTACCATTAGCAGAAAAATTTTCATCTGCAAAAGGAGAATTAAAAGGGGAACTAGAAGCTACTACACTCTCAAATGTTGTTAGATTTCTTATTTGATCAATACTTTTATTATAAGAAACTCTTGCAAATATATTAGTATAATTAAATAAGTTAAAACTAAAATAATTAAGATTAAAGCTGTGTGAAATAGCATTTTGTATTTCATTATCTCCACTAAAAATAGAGTTGTAGTTATTTAAAACTAATCCTTGAGCTATTTTAGAAACGTCTGTAAATTGAGTTCTCATCGCATAATTAAATCTTATTGACTCACTTTGTTTAAGTTGAATTATCGCATTAAAATCAGGTAATATTTTAAAGAATGAATCCGAATAATCAACAGAAAATTGACTATTTTTCGAATTGTAGGCATGTGCAGTAAAACCAGGGCTAAGAGTAAAAATACCAGATTTAAGCCTGTAATGCATACCAACATAATAATCAGAAAAATTATAATTTACATTGTTATAATCAATTCCGTTATTTACTGCAGGAATTGACTCATAAATATCTCCATTATCTAAATACTGAAATATATTAGAGTCAAATTTTTGATCACTTAAAATAGTACCAACAGTGAAATTAATGTCACTTTTAATGTTCAATATGTTCCAATAGTCCAGTTTAGCGTCTAACTGATTAGTCTTAACTAGTTTTTCTTGATTAATATTAAAATTAGATTGATTGTTATCAAACCCAAGGCCTAAAGCTGTGTTTTGATAATTATCATCATTTTCTAAAATAGCATTGTAAAATGGATCATCTTCACTAATAAGATGTTGTGCTTCTAGTGCAAAAATGTTCTTTTCGTCTAAAGTATAATAATAATTAAGATTTTGATTTACACTAAATGCTTCAGAATTTTCATCTTGAATTGTATTTCCTAAAACAGAAGAAAATAAAGTTTGGTCTTGACTTTCAATTGAGTTTCTAGTTAAAATTTCATAATCTAACTGATTATTAGAATTAGGTCTATATTTAACTGTAAATTTAGATAGTGCAAGATCACTAACCTGGGCAGTATTAGTCTCTGTTTCTTCATCAGGAATTCCAAGTTCAGTATTTATATATTGGGTGGAATTATTTTCTTGTAAATCAATATCACTTCTTGTTAAAATGACAAATCCATAAAGATCGAGCTTTTTATTAGGTGAATAACTAAAATTAGCAGCACCAAATTTTGAGGATATATCTTTTGCTTTATTATTTTGTAGTTGTAAAAAACCTAAGTTATTATTACCTAAGCTAATTGATGTACCGCTTTTACTGCTTGGCTGGCTGAATCCACCTGAAAAATTAAAATAATCTCGTCTGGTGAAAGCTAACTCACCTATATTATTCATATCTCCTATTACATTTACAGTGTATTTGGGGCTGTAATAAAATAATTTAGGCTGAAACAAATACAGACTCTGGTTATCGACGTCTGTATCGGACGTATTATTCAACAATCCTTCAATTGCTGAGACCCCAGCAGTGACATTTCCAAACCAAAATTTATCTTTTCCTTTTTTTAATTTTATGTTAATAGCAATATTGTCCTGGTTGTTTTGAACCCCGCTTAATTGCCCTACTTCAGAATAATTTTTTAATATCTGTACCTTATCAATAGCATTCGAAGGAATATTTTTAGTTGCTATTTTTGTGTCTCCATCAAAAAAATCTTT
>JABHBC010000003.1 GCA_018674025.1 Flavobacteriaceae bacterium | reverse complement strand
TTAATAATTTTGCAATTAAAGATATATTCAACAAAAAAGCATATAAACCTGTCCCAATGGGAGATGGTCAAAAGTTAGCTCTAAGATTACAATCAAGTAGATTCTACACAATGAATAGCTTTTCATTTACAGAGCCATGGTTAGGAGGTAAAAAACCTGTTCAATTTTCTACCCAATTATCTCAAACAAAACAGTTTCTTTATAACCCTGTAACTAGAAATGCTGACAAAACAAGATCATTTAATATTAGCGGTATTTCTGTTGGTCTAGCTAAAAGATTATCAGTTCCAGATGACTACTTTACCCTGTCGCAAGCTATAAGTTTTCAGTATTATGATTTGAATAATTATAACACAGGTCTATTTACTTTTGGAAATGGATCTTCAAATAATTTAGCCTACACTCTTGGATTAAGTAGAAACAACACTTATACGGATCCAATTTATCCAACTGGTGGTTCAAATTTTAGTTTTTCTGCAAAATTAACATTCCCTTATTCTTCAGTTAATAATGTAGATTACTCAGCCTTAAATACAGAAAGAGAAGAATTAGTCGACCAATTATCAACCGATCCATCTAACACTTCTGCATCTGAAAGAATAGCAGAAATTGATCAAGAAAAATTTCGATGGCTAGAATATTATAAGTTCAAGTTTAAAGGTGAGTGGTACACAGCACTTACTAAAAAATTAGTTTTAAAACCTACATTTGAGTTTGGTTTTTTAGGAGCTTACAATAATGACCGAGGTATTGTCCCATTTGAAAGATTTTTTCTTGGGGGAGACGGGCTAGGAACTTATAGTTTAGATGGAAGAGAAACAATCGCCTTAAGAGGTTACCCGAATCAATCCTTATCATCGCAAGACGGAGGATCAATATACAACAAGTATTCGTTAGAGTTAAGATATCCAATCAGCTTAGGTCAACAAGCTAAAGTATATGCCTTGGCATTTATGGAAGGTGGATACTCTTTTAACGATTTTAAAGACTATAATCCATTTGAATTAAAAAGATCAGCTGGTTTAGGGGTTCGATTGTTTATGCCTCAATTTGGATTACTAGGTATTGATTTTGGCCATGGATTTGATCCCCTTGAAGGCGAAACTGGTAAACATGGTTGGGAAACACACTTTATTATAGGACAAAATTTCTAAATGCATACTATAAATATAAATTAGGCGTTTATACATAAAACTCAACCATTATTAAAGATTTAAAGAACATATTATTTTTTTGTATTCTTACCTACAGTATGGTTGCCTTAGCTCAAAAAGGAGTTAGAATAGGTTATATCGACACTGACTACATATTAGAAAACGTTCCCGAATATCAAGAGATAAACCAGCAACTTAACTCAAATGTGGAACAATGGAGAAAAGAAATAGAAAACAGAGAAAAAGAAATTAAAAATAAACGAGACCTGCTAAACAAAGAAAGAATATTACTTACTGTTGAGTTAATTCAAGAAAGGGAAGAAGATTTAAAAATAGAAGAAGAAGAAGTTTATGAGTACAAGCAAAATAGGTTTGGCCCAAACGGCGATTTTATATTACAAAAAAAGCAATTAATTCAGCCTATACAGGATCAAATATTCTTAGCTATCCAAGAGATCGCAAAAACAAAAAAATATGACTTTATTTTTGATAAATCTGCAGATATAGTTATGCTATATTCAGATAAAAGATATGACATTAGCGAACAAATTCTTAGTACAATACTTCGATCCAACAATCAAAAACAAGTAGAATCTAGAAGGGAAAAAAAGAAACTTGAAAAAGAATCAATAGTTTCTAAATCAGATGTTGAAGACCCTAGAAAAGCTGAGCTTGAAAATAAAAAAAGGGTTGCAGAGGAAAGAAGAATAATAATTGAATCGAGAGATGCTAAAAAGAAGGAGGCAGAACAAAAAATAAATAAACTCATTGAAGAGAGAGAAGCCAAAAAGAAGGAAGACATAGAAAATAAAAAGAGAATCCTTGAAGAAAGAAAAAAGAAAAAGCAAGAAGTTGAAGATAAAAGAAAAAAATCTTTAGAAAATAAAAAAGAAGTTGAAATGACAAATTCTTCTAACTCAACTGCTAGAGAAAAACTACTATTAGAAAGAAAGAAAAAGAAAGAAGAGAGCTTAAAAGCAAAAGCTCCAAAAAAAATAGAAAAAAATGAAAATTCAAGTCCTACGATTGAGGAAAGAAAAAAATCATTAGAAGAAAAGAAGAAAAAAATACTTGAGGCTAGAAAAGCTAAATTAGATGCTAAAAAGATCTCAAAAGATAGTACCTTTACAAAAAATTAATAACAACAGATAAAATTGTATCATGAAAAAAATTAATAAAATAATTCTTACTGCAATAATTGCTTTAAGTTCACTTACTTATACTTTTGCTCAAAGTAAAGTTGCACACATTAACACTCAAGAATTAGTAGCTTCAATGCCAGAAATGAATACGGCTAAAGCTGAGTTAGAAAAACTAGCCAAAACTTACGAAACTGATATTCAAACAATGGCTGCTGAACTTCAAAGTAAAGTAAAACAATACGACACTGAAGCTCCAAATCAAACAGATGAAGAGAATCAAAAAAGATTACAAGAGGTTCAAGGAATGGAACAAAGCATAAGACAATACCAACAACAAGCTCAGTCTGATTTACAAAAGAAAGAATTTGATTTATTAAAGCCTATCTCAGAAAAAGCTCAAGCACCCATCATAACGGTTGCAAATGCTCAAGGATTTGATTACGTATTA
>JABHBC010000279.1 GCA_018674025.1 Flavobacteriaceae bacterium | reverse complement strand
ATTTTCTTCTTCATTATAAATTGGGACTACAATCGTTAAGGATTCTTTCATCTTATATGCCGTATTTAATAATTTTCTCAGCAGCAGCCAAAACAGTGGTTTTGTTTTTATTCAATAATTCTATTTGATTATCAATTTCAACTACTTTGTTCTTATCATTATAAAAATCATCCTGAATTCTATTATTAATAGTTTGCATTAACCAATTCTTTTTTTGATCATTTCTATTTTTTAAAAAGTATCCATTTTTCTTTGTTAGTTTAAAATAATCACAGATATCTATCCATATCTCTTTTATTCCATCGTAGTTAATTGAGCTACATGTAGTAACCTTAGGCTTCCATTTAGATAACTTGATAGGGTAAAGGCTTAGTGCTAATTTAAATTCAGATTGTGCTTGATTAGCTGCATTAATATTATCACCGTCTGATTTATTAATTATAATTGAATCAGCCATTTCAATAATCCCACGCTTAATTCCTTGTAATTCATCACCTGCCCCTGCTAATTTTAATAATATAAAATAATCAACCATACCATGAACACTTATTTCATTCTGACCAACACCCACCGTTTCTATCAATATAATATCATATCCAGCAGACTCACATAAAATTATGGACTCTCTAGTCTTATTTGAAACTCCTCCAAGTTCATTTCCAGCTGGACTTGGACGGATATATACATTGGGATCTTTAACTAAATTTTCCATTCTAGTTTTATCTCCAAGAATACTACCCCTAGTTATAGAGCTTGATGGATCTACAGCTAAAACTGCTATTTTTTTTTTTAATTTAGATAAATATGTACCAAAAGCTTCAATAAAAGTGCTTTTTCCAACTCCAGGAACACCAGTAATACCAATTCTCATGGAAGTTTTTTTGTTTTTAGATAGACATTCTTTCAGAAGATTATTTGCTAATTTCCTGTCGCTATTTTTTTTGCTTTCAACTAGTGTAATTGCTCTGCTTAGAGATACAGAATCACCTCTAAGAATATTATTTATTAGATCTTTTTGATTTAAGGTTCTTGTGTTGGAGCTATTACTCAATATATTATTTTTAATAATTGTTAATAATTTAACTAATTTTTATTAAAAATAACCCATTCTCCTTTAACAATTAGTGGTTCGGCTTGTTTGAATTTAACTTGTTTACTTTCCCCAGTTTTAATATTTTTTATAAAAACTTTATCATTTCTTCCGATCTTTGGTTGATCTCTAATGATAGTTTCTACTCTATCTCTATTATTTCTTTGATTATTTCCAGCTGCTTTGTTTCTTGCGCTTAGTTCATCCATGTTAGGAATTTCCTCTTTTGAAGTTTGTAGAGCTGTTTTTTTTCTTGACCTAGCTTCAGTAATATTATTTGTATTTTCTCTTGGAATCTCTCCTTTGAACAAAAATGATAATATATCTTTATTTACTTGGTTGATCATAGATTTAAATAGCTCAAATGACTCAAATTTATAAATAAGTAGAGGGTCTTTTTGCTCATGCACGGCTAATTGAACAGACTGTTTTAATTCATCCATTTTTCTTAAATGAGTTTTCCAAGAATCGTCAATTATTGCTAAAGAAATATTTTTTTCAAAATCCTTAACAAGTTGCTCTCCTTTTGAATTATAAGCTTTTTCTAAATCTGTTATAACCTGTAGAGTTTTAATTCCATCTGTAAAAGGAACAACTATCCTTTTAAATTTATCTTTTTGAGTTTCGTAAACATTTTTAATTACAGGAAATGCTAATACAGCACTCTCTTGAATTTTTTCTAAATAATGTTTTAATGCAGCATTATATATTTGGTCTGTAATTTCCTCTGAGGACATTGATGAAAATTCATCATTTGATATACTTGTTTTAAAAGAAAAGTATCTAATTAATTCAAACTCAAAGTTTTTATAATCATTTTCTAATTTGTTGTTTTCAACTATGATTTCAGTAGTATCATAAATCATGTTAGCAATATCAACTTTTAGTCGATCACCAAATAGAGCGTTATATCTCCTTTTATAAATAACTTCTCTCTGAGCACTCATTACATCATCATATTCTAAAAGTCTTTTTCTAATTCCAAAATTGTTTTCTTCAACTTTTTTCTGAGCTCTTTCAATAGATTTGGTGATCATCGAGTGCTGTATAACCTCTCCTTCTTCTAAACCCATTCTGTCCATCAATTTAGCTATTTTATCACTACCAAATAATCTCATTAAATTATCTTCTAATGACACATAAAATTGTGAACTTCCAGGGTCACCTTGTCTTCCAGCTCTTCCTCTAAGTTGTCTATCAACTCTTCTAGAGTCATGACGTTCAGTACCTATGATTGCCAATCCTCCACTTTTCTTCACCTCATCTGATAATTTAATATCAGTACCTCTACCTGCCATGTTAGTAGCTATTGTTACTTGTCCTGGATTACCAGCTTGAGAAACAATATCTGCCTCTTTTTTGTGAAGTTTTGCATTTAAGATATTATGCGGCACATTTCTTAGTCCTAGCATTTTTCCTAAGACTTCACTAATTTCAACTGATGTAGTTCCAATAAGTATAGGTCTACCTTCTTTGGACAGTTTTGTTACTTCATCAATAACACCATTATACTTCTCTCTTTTTGTTTTATAAATCAAATCCTCTCTATCATCTCTAGCAATTGGTCTGTTTGTAGGAATTTCAACAACATCTAATTTATATATTTCCCATAATTCCCCTGCTTCTGTAACTGCTGTACCAGTCATACCAGAAAGCTTTTTATACATTCTAAAATAGTTTTGAAGCGTAATCGTAGCAAATGTTTGTGTAGCAGCTTCGATTTT
>JABHBC010000278.1 GCA_018674025.1 Flavobacteriaceae bacterium | reverse complement strand
TATATAGCTATTGAAGGAAATATTGGAGCTGGTAAAACTTCTCTTGCTAAAAAAATTTCTATAGATTTTAACTCAAAATTGATTTTAGAAAGATTTGCAGATAATCCTTTTCTTCCAAAATTCTATGAAGATCCAGATAGGTATGCATTTACTTTAGAGATGTCTTTTTTAGCAGAAAGATATCAGCAAATTACTGATGACTTGTCACAATTAAATATTTTTAATGATTCTATTGTTAGTGATTATGACATATTTAAATCATTGATATTTTCTAAAATAACTTTAAGTGAGGATGAGTTTGCATTATATAGAAAGCTGTTTTTCTCAATGTACAAAGACATTCTAAAACCTGATTTATATATATATCTTAATCAAAATATTGATAGATTAAAAGAAAATATTAAAAAACGCGGTAGAGATTACGAACAAAATATAGATTCAAAGTATTTGAAAAGCATTAACTCAGGATATCTTGATTTTCACAAAACTCAAACCGATTTAAATATAAAAATCATTGACATTAATAACATGGATTTTGTAAATAACAGAATAGATTATTTGAGCATATTAAAATCTATTTGTCAGTAATTAGTTTCTATTTAAAAACAGAGTTCCAAAGCACAACTCCTACACTAACTGAAATATTTAAAGAATGCTTGGTTCCAAGCTGAGGAATTTCTATAACATCATCACTTTGGTTAATCACTTCTTGATTCACCCCTTTAATTTCATTTCCAAATATAAAGGCATATTTTTCATCTTTTTCAAACGTGTATTCATTAAGTTTACTAGAGCCCTCACATTGCTCAATCGATATAACCTTTACACCTTCTTTTTTTAATTGATTTACTAATTCTGTAGTACTTGTTACATGTTCCCATTCTACACTATCTGTACTACCTAAGGCAGTTTTATTTATGTCTTTGTGAGGGGGTATTGCCGTTATCCCACATAGGTATATTTTTTCTACCATGAAAGCATCACTAGTTCTGAAAACACTTCCAATGTTGTTTAAACTTCTAATGTTATCAAGTACAACAATGACAGGACTTTTGTCAGCTTCTTTGTACTCTTTGGGACTAATTCTGTTTAGCTCACTGTTTTTTAATTTTCTCATTTTAGAAAAATTATTTATAATATCTTTTTTTAATGCCTTTTTAAAAAAATAAATATTAGTTACTTTAGCAACACATGATATTATGTTGGTAAAAATAAATATTTAAAACTACTCTACGTTGTCTAAAACAGTAAAAAAAATAACCCCTTTAATGAAGCAATATAATGCTATCAAGGTAAAATATCCTGATGCATTGTTACTGTTTAGAGTTGGAGATTTTTACGAAACCTTTGGACAGGATGCAATTAAAACTGCAAAAATACTTGGAATTATTCTAACTAAAAGAGGTGCTGGTAGCTCTAGTGAAACAGAACTTGCAGGTTTCCCCCACCACTCATTAAATACATATCTGCCTAAGCTAGTAAAGGCCGGATTAAGAGTTGCTATATGTGACCAGCTTGAAGATCCTAAGCTTACTAAAACGATAGTTAAAAGAGGAGTAACAGAACTAATAACACCTGGTCTAGCTATTATAGATGAAGTGCTTTCTCCAAAAACAAATAATTTTTTAGCTGCAATTAGCCTAGGAAAACAGATTGGAATTTCTTTCTTAGATGTTTCCACAGGAGAGTTTTTAATTTCTCAAGGAACAGTTGACGAAGTGGATAAGCTTCTTCAAAATTTTAATCCTAGTGAAATATTAGTTTCTAAACAAAAAAAACAAGATTTCAGCTCAAAATTTAGCTACCCATATCAACTTTTTTATCTTGAAGATTGGGTCTTTCAACATGACTTTGCTAAAGAGTCTATTTGTTCGCATTTTAAAACTAAGAACCTTAAAGGTTTTGGAATTGAAAATTTAAATGATGGTGTTATAGCCGCAGGAGCTATTATGCATTATTTAAGTGAAACACAACACCAGAAAATTAATCATATATCTTCAATTAAAAGAATACCAAAAGAGGATTATGTATGGATGGATAGATTTACCACAAGAAACCTAGAGCTTTTTAATTCAAATAATTTAAATGCGGTTACTTTAATTGATGTTATCGATAAAACAATATCTCCAATGGGGGGTAGACTACTTAAAAGATGGTTAGCACTTCCCCTAAAAGATCTTAAAGAAATAAATAGTCGCCAAGAAGTGGTTGAGTTTTTTATTCAAGATTTAAATTCTTTAAATCAAATCCAACATCATATTAAATTAATTGGTGATATAGAAAGACTCATTTCTAAAGTTGCTACTTTTAAAATTAGTCCAAGAGAAGTAATTCAATTAAAAAATTCTCTTGAGGCAATTATTCCAATTAAATCACTAGCAGAAAAATCTACTAATACTTCTGTAAAAGAAATCGGAGTTAACCTAAGTAATTGTGATAAGCTAAGGGATAGGATTAAAGAAACTCTTTTGGAAGAAGCTCCAGTTAATATTTTAAAAGGAAATTCTATATCCTCTGAATATTCAAAGGAGTTAAAAGAATTAAGAAATATTGCTTTTTCAGGCAAAGAGGTGTTGGATCAAATGCTAGCTAGAGAAAGTGAAGCAACAGGTATTACATCTCTAAAAATAGCTTCAAATAACGTGTTTGGATACTACATTGAGGTTAGAAACACTCATAAAGAAAAGGTCCCAGAGCATTGGATAAGAAAGCAAACATTAGTAAGTGCAGAAAGATATATTACTGAAGAATTAAAGGAGTATGAATCTAAGATACTTGGTGCTGAAGAAAAAATAATGGCTCTTGAAATTCAAATTTTTAATGATTTAGTTCAATGGATGAGCGGCTTTATAAAGGAGGTTCAAAATAATTCGTTTTTAATTGCAAAATTAGATTGTTTATCTGGGTTTAGTCAACTATCAATAGAGAATGATTACTGCAAACCTATCATAGATGACTCTCATGACTTAGACATCAAAGATGGTAGACATCCTGTTATTGAAAAACAATTAAAGGCACATGAATCTTACATTTCTAATGATGTCTTTTTAGATGCAGATAAACAACAAATTATAATGATCACTGGGCCTAATATGTCTGGTAAATCTGCTATATTAAGGCAAACAGCAATAATTGTTCTAATGGCTCAAATGGGTAGTTTTGTCCCGGCAAAATCCGTAAGAATGGGTTGGTTTGATAAAATATTTACTAGAGTAGGAGCGAGTGATAATATTTCCATGGGAGAGTCTACTTTTATGGTAGAAATGAATGAAACTGCATCAATATTAAATAATATTTCTAGTAGAAGTTTGATTCTTCTAGATGAAATAGGAAGAGGAACAAGCACATATGATGGAATATCAATAGCATGGGCTATTAGCGAGTTTTTACACGATGATGCATCCAAACCAAAAACTCTTTTTGCAACACATTATCATGAGTTAAATGAAATGACTTCTTCTTTT
>JABHBC010000034.1 GCA_018674025.1 Flavobacteriaceae bacterium | reverse complement strand
TTCCGCCTGAAATTTCAAATAAATCATTTTTAAATAATAAGCCTCTCTCTATTCTTCTAGGGTCCTTAGAGCTTGAATCATCGGCACTTATTTTCGAAGATAAAATTGATAATCTGTAAGAATGTCTAGGACTTCTATTCCATTTTAAAACTATTCCGTTTAATAATTCATTTGGATTTATAAATGAGGTATTTCCAACATCTCCTATAAAATTACTCCCACCAACAGCAATGCCCACTTCATAGATTTGGCAGTATGAAAATTGAATTGTAAAAAGAAAAATAATAATTAATCTCATTCTAGTAATAATCGCGTAAATATAATCAATACAATTATTTCTATATAATTGTTATAAGATTAAGAACTGATTAAAATTTAATTTATTGTAGATTTCTTTTATCCTTTCCCCACATTAATTTTTCTCTAAGTGTAATTAAAAAACTTTCATTTTCTAATTCAATCATTTTAATTTTAAACGGAGATTTTTTTATTGTCACTTCATTTGAATTATTTAATGTAGTAATTCTAGAGTCCAAGGATATTAAAAACTCATCTTCTCTTCCATTAACTTTGATTTTAATTTCAGTGTTATCTGGAATAACTAAAGGTCTAGCATTTAAGTTGTGAGGAGCTATTGGATTAATAACTAGGTTTTCGGCGTCTGGCATTATAATTGGGCCTCCACAACTTAATGAATATCCAGTAGATCCAGTAGGAGTAGAAATAATTAGTCCATCTGCCCAGTAAGAGTTTAAGTGTTTATTGTCTAGCTTTGTGTCAATTGAAATCATTGAAGTAGTGTTTTTTCTACTTAAAGTTATTTCATTTAGTGCAAAATTTAATTTTGAAAGCTGTTTGTTTGACTCGGATGTTGAAACTTCAATTAAAGTTCTCTCTGAAATAGAATAATTTCCTGATATAATTTCTTCAATTACCTGTTCAATATTGTCAATTTGAATTTTAGCTAAAAACCCTAATCTCCCAGAGTTAACCCCTATGATTGGTATGGATAAATCTTTCACAAATGTTATAGCTCTTAAAATTGTTCCATCTCCTCCAATAGAAATTAGTAAATCAAAAGATTTGTCAAGGTCTTTAAATGAACTAATGGATTTTGAAATAAAACCGCTTATAGAATTGAAATACTCAGATTCAATAAAAACAGAAACATTTTTTTTTTCTAATAATGTTATCAAATTAGTAATGTATTCTGTTGGATCGGATTTATTAATTTTACCAAGAATAGCTACTTTCATTTGATTTAAATGTTTAAATATTTATCTAAATATTTTGACCTGTCTTTTAAATCATTTAAAAAATCATCCTCTTCGTGATTTGACAGAACTTCATATTCAAACTCTCTTAATAGCCTAAGTGCCGGCGCTAAGTCTTTTGCAGAAATCTTTACTATTGCTTCAATGTATTCTAAATTTGTATTAGAGATGGAAACACTAAATATTTTAACATTATTGACTTCTAATATTTGACAAATTTGAGAAAAGGAAAAAGAATTAATGTTTTTTAGAACCTTAATTGTTACCTCGTTTTCAACAAGATTTTCTACAACCATACTACTTATAAATTTTAAACCAAATTACATAATTTACTTAAAGTAGTTTGTATTTTTACATTAAAATTAACAAATGACTAAATTAAGTGTTAACATTAACAAAATAGCAACATTAAGAAATGCTAGAGGAGGAAATAATCCTGACTTATTGGAATTTGCAAAAAAAATACAAATATTTGGTGCTCAAGGAATTACAGTTCATCCAAGACCTGACGAGAGACATATAAGATATTCAGATGTATATGATTTATCACCAATCGTCAATACTGAATTTAATATTGAAGGAAATCCTAATGAAAAGTTTATTAAAATGGTCCTTGATATTAAGCCAACACAAGTAACCCTTGTCCCGGATGGCGTAAATGATATTACATCGTCTTCAGGATGGAACACGATTAAACATGAAAGTTTTTTAACTGAAGTAGTTGGGGAGTTTAAACGAAATAACATAAGGACTTCAATATTTCTTAATCCTGAACCAAAATTCATTGAAAATTTACATAAAATTGGTACAGATAGAATAGAATTATACACTGAAGACTATGCCGTTAATTATCAACAAGGAAATTATAGCGCTATTGACCCATATGTTGATTGTGCTAAACTGTTAAATCAATTAAATATAGGAGTTAACGCAGGTCATGATTTGTCATTGAAGAACATAGAATTTTTTAAGAAAAAAATTAATAATTTACTAGAAGTCTCAATAGGGCATGCTCTTATAACTGAGAGTTTGATCATGGGACTTGAGTCAGTTATAAAATCTTATCTGCAAAAATTATCATGAAGATTCTTCATTCAAAAATAATTGGATCTGGCAATAATCATATTATTATTCTGCATGGATTATTAGGAATGGGTGATAATTGGAAGTCAGTTGCCAATAAATTATCAAATGATAAAAGCTTTTGTATTCATTTAATTGATCAAAGAAATCATGGAAAAAGTTTTCATTCTGAGAAAATAAACTATGATTTAATGGTTGATGATTTACATAATTATTTAAAACATAACTCAATTTATAAGTGTTTTCTTGTTGGGCATTCAATGGGTGGTAAAACTGCTATTAATTTTAGTATGACCCACCCAGAATATTTAAATAAATTAATAATTGTTGATATAGCCCCTAAAAAATATGAACCTAAATTCAATTATTTATTTCAGGCACTTCAATCACTTAATTTAGGTAATTATACTTCAAGAAAAGAGATAGAAGACGAGCTTACAAAAAATGTTAATGAAGAATCTTTAGTGTTTTTTCTTTTAAAAAATATTGGGAGGGACAGTAATAATAAATTTTTCTTCAAAGCTAATATCAATGTTCTTCATCAAAATCTAATAATTTTAATGGAAAAGTTAATAATTGATGATAAAATCTTGATTGATACAATTTTTCTTAAAGGAGAAAAATCAGCTTATATAAATGAAAATGATGTTGTTTTAATTAAAGATAGATTTCCGAATTCAGAAATTATTTCAATCCCAAATTCAGGACATTGGGTACACGCAGAAAACCCTGAATACTTTAATATGAAATTACTTCAAATTTTAAAAAATTAAATCTGTAATTATAGTCTTGCCCTAATCTAAAATTTATTGTATTTTTGCGACCCAATTTTTAAAGCAAAAAATGAAAATTTCTAAAAAAAGTCTAGGTAAACAACATTCCTTAATTAGTGTCCAATTAATTGAAAAGGATTATTCTGAAAAAGTAAATGAGATATTAGTTAATTATTCTAAAACAGCAAATATGCCAGGCTTTAGAAAAGGACACATACCTCTTGGATTAGTTAAAAAACAATATGGTAAAGCAGTTATTGTTGATGAGGTAAATAAAATTATCCAAGAAGAATTAAGAAAGTATTTAGTTACAGAAAAGCTTGACATTTTAGGTAGTCCACTTCCTGTATCTAATGATGATATTGATTGGACTTCTGGTGAACTTAATTTTGATTTCGAGATTGGTTTAACTCCAGATTTTGATATTAATTTAAAATTTAAAAAACCTGTTACTAGTTACACAATTACTGCTGATGACAAAATGATAAATGATCAAATTGCTAATATTCAAAATCAATATGGAAAATTAATTAGTAAAAAAGAGGTTTCCAAAGCAGATGAAATTACTGCATTGTTTGTTAGCGAAGGAGAAGAAATCAACAATAAGTTTACTTTTAAATTGGACAAAATTAAAAGTAAATCCACTGCTAAATCAATCACTGGACTTAAGGTTGGTGATAAAATCACAATCAAAACTAATAATTTGTTTGTGAATCAGGCAGATTTGGTTAGTGCATTAAAAATATCAACTGAAAAAGCGGAAAATTTAAAAATTGAACTTGAGCTTTCTATTGAAGAAATAAATTTTAGAGAACCAGCAGATTTAGATGTTGAATTGTTTGATAAACTTTTTGGCAAAGGTATTGTGAAAACTGCTACTGAGTTGAAGAAAAAAATTGCCGAAGATGCAGAAAAACAATTTGTTCAGCAGTCTGATCAAAAATTGTTAAATGACGTTACAGAGTATCTTATCGATAATACTAAATTTGTTTTACCATCAGATTTCTTGCACAAATGGATGCAAACAGCAGGAGAAAAAGATCTTACTCTTGAAGAAGCTAAAGCAGAATATGAAAAGTCTGAAAAAAGCATGAGATATCAGTTAATTGAAGGGAAGATTATTACTGAAAATAAACTTCAAGTTAACATGGATGAAGTCAAATCTTACACTAAAGAAATGATCACCAACCAAATGCTACAGTATGGGCAAACTAATCCTGGGGATAAAGAATTGGAAGATATTGTAACTAGAGTTCTGTCTAATCAAGATGAAGTAAAAAGAATATCAGAGCAATTAACCAGTCAAAAAATATTATCTTTTTTTAAAGAAAATGTAAATTTAAAAGCAAAAAAACTTTCTTATGAAAAATTCGTTAAAGAAGTTTATGGAGCCTAATTTTTAAAATCAGTATATTTAAATAAATTATTAAATCGTATGGATTATTCTAAAGAGTTTGAAAAGTTTGCTATAAAAGATCAAGGAATTAATAGTACCTACTACAATAAAATCATCAGTAGTATGTATCCTAGTTCTTTAACTCCTAACATTATTGAAGAACGACAAATGAATATTGCTATTTTTGATGTCTTTTCGAGACTTATGATGGATAGAATAATTTTTATGGGAACTGCAATAAACGATCAAGTAGCTAACATAATTCAAGCACAGCTTTTATTTTTAGAGAGTACAGATTCTTCAAAGGATATTCAAATTTATATAAACTCCCCAGGTGGTAGTGTTTACGCTGGTTTAGGCATATATGATACAATGCAATTAATAAAACCTGATGTAGCAACTATTTGTACTGGAATGGCGGCTTCAATGGGCGCTGTTTTATTGTGTGCAGGCGAGAAAGGTAAGAGAAGTGGATTAACACACTCTAGAGTTATGATTCACCAACCTCTAGGAGGCGCTCAAGGTCAAGCTAGTGATATTGAAATAACTGCAAGAGAAATATTAATTCTTAAAGAGGAATTATATAAAATTATTAGTAAGCACTCTGGTCAAAAATATGACAAGGTTTATAAAGATAGTGACAGAGATTACTGGATGAAAGCGGACAAAGCGTTAGAATACGGTATGATTGATGAAATCCTTACTAGATCTTAAATTTATTTATTTATGAGTAAATCTGAACTACAATGTTCTTTTTGTGGAAAGAAAAAAGCTGAAACTGAACTATTAATTGCTGGAATAGATGCACATATTTGTGATCAATGTATCGAGCAAGCTAATGGTATTGTTATTCAAGAAGCTAAATCAGATTTAAATAACCCTGAGGTCTCTCAAAAAAAACTTCTCAAACCCCAAGAAATTAAAAACT
The DNA here is from genome assembly GCA_018674025.1 of Flavobacteriaceae bacterium. Taxonomy (GTDB): domain Bacteria; phylum Bacteroidota; class Bacteroidia; order Flavobacteriales; family Flavobacteriaceae; genus SGZJ01. Next base: position 667 of record JABHBC010000034.1, on the reverse strand, counting down.
TTTTAGATGAATATGTAATTGGTCAAGATTTTACCAAAAAAATTCTTTCTGTGTCAGTTTACAACCACTACAAAAGATTAAATCAGCAAATTGATGATGATGTGGAAATTCAAAAAAGTAATATAATAATGGTTGGTCAAACAGGAACTGGTAAAACCTTGATTGCAAAAAGTATTGCAAAAATGTTAGATGTTCCATTGGCAATTGTAGATGCAACTGTTTTAACAGAGGCAGGATATGTAGGAGAAGATGTTGAAAGTATTTTAACAAGATTATTACAAGCTGCAGATTACAACCTAGAAAAAGCAGAAAGAGGAATAGTTTTTATTGATGAAATAGATAAAATTGCAAGAAAAAGTGATAACCCATCTATTACAAGAGATGTTTCTGGTGAAGGTGTTCAACAGGCTTTACTAAAATTATTAGAAGGAACTATAGTTAATGTTCCCCCAAAAGGAGGAAGAAAACATCCAGATCAAAAATTTATAGAAGTAAACACTGAAAATATTTTATTTATTGCAGGTGGTGCATTTGATGGAATAGAGAGATTTATATCTAAAAGATTAAACATGGCCGCTATTGGATATAAATCTTCTAAAGAAGAAGTTATTTTGAAAGAAAACTTATTGCAATACATTAACCCAAAAGATTTAAAAGACTTCGGATT
>JABHBC010000277.1 GCA_018674025.1 Flavobacteriaceae bacterium | reverse complement strand
TTATTTTTCTCGGCAGTTTGGATAATTAAATCTCTTAATTTTTGTTGAACTGCAGGAGCGTAAGCAATAACAGGACCTTTATCTAGTTCACAAAACCCTTCCTTTTTCTTATCTATCATTGGAGTAGTTGTGTCATGTGTAACATCTGTTACAATTGCGACATTCGGCTTTATCGTATCAGTTATCATTTGAGCACCCCTTAATCCAATTTCTTCTTGGACTGAATTTGTAATATATAAACCAAAAGGTAGTTTTTTCTTATTTTCCTTAATTAGTCTTGCAACTTCCGCAATCATAAATCCACCCATTCTATTATCTAAGGCTCTACAAACGAAATTATCCTTGTTTAAAATATGGAATTCATCTGGATAGGTAATAACACAACCAACATGGACTCCTAGTTTTTCAACTTCTTTTTTAGTTTTACAACCTACGTCAATAAATATATTATCAATTTTTGGAGTTTCTTCTTTTCCGGATTTTCTAGTATGAATCGCTGGCCATCCAAAAACTCCTTTAACTATTCCTTTTTTAGTATGAATATCAACTATTTTACTAGGAGCAATTTGGTGATCACTTCCTCCATTTCTAATTACATATATAAGACCGTTATCACTGATATAATTAACATACCATGAAATTTCATCTGCATGACCTTCAATTACAACTTTATATTTCGCGTTTGGATTAATAACAGCAACAGCCGTTCCGTAAGTATCAGTTATGAACTCATCAACATAAGGTTTTAAATAGTTCATCCAAATCTTTTGTCCTTCCCACTCATAGCCAGTAGGAGATGGGTTATTTAAATATTTCTTTAAAAACTCTAAAGATTTTTTATTTAATAAACTTTTTTTAGCCATTTAATTATATTTTTTATTGATTTTGATTCAAGGTAAAAATAATATGAATTATTTTAATTGTTTAGTATTTTCAATATTAATTAACTTTCAATATTCTGTTATAGTGATTTATAGGTATTTTTGTGACAAATTAATACATGAAAAATTATTTATTAATATTTATTAGCTTTTACAGTTTATTGGCTTTTTCTCAAAAAAATCAAATAGAAGAAAATTATTTACTTATCAAGGATGATTCAATTATGAAAAATTTTATTGAATTAAATGAAGTAATTCTTTTGCCTAAAATAAAATTTTCTAAAAGAGAAAAACTTGTCGAGTATTTAATTTTAAAAAGAAAGACTATTAAAGTATATCCTTATGCTAAATTAGCCTCAATTAGACTTGACACTCTATATTCAAGATTAAATAATATAAAAAGAAAGGGAAGCAAAAAAAAATACATCAAACAGATTCAGAGATATTATGAAGGAGAGTTAACAGATGAATTAAAAAAGCTAACTCGTACTGAAGGACAGATACTAATTAAATTAATTAATAGGCAAACTGACTTTACGGTTTATGAAGTTATTAAAGATCTTAAAAGGGGATTTAATGCATTTATATTTAATGTAACCGCAAAAGCTTTTAATTTATCTCTAAAAGAAACATACGCACCATTAGAAGTAAAAGAAGATTATTTTATAGAGGATATTTTACAAAAAGCTTTTCAATCTGGAATATTAGAATATTCGTCTCCGAAAAAATCTATTCCTGATTTATTTTACTTAAAGAAAATATGGGCATCTAAAGAAAGTAAGCTAAAATAATTGCACCTGTAATTAATAATATTTTTACTAAATTAAACTTATGCCCTTGACTAGTTTCAAAAAGGATAGTTGTAGATACATGCAGCAATACCCCAGCTACCAGCGAATCAATGATTAAAGAATATTTAAGTAGTTGATCAGAATTATTAGATATAAATGTTCCTAATGGAGTCATTATACTAAAGAAAAATATAAAAAGTAAAATTTTATATTTTTTAATTTTTGTACTTAGCAAAGATGTAGTTATTATAAATGCAATTGGAATCTTGTGTATGAAAATTCCATATAAAATGTTTTGATCTAATCTAATCGAAAAACCTTCAACAAATGCGTGAATACTTAAACTAATAAGTAAAACCCAGGGTAATTTATTTTTTTTAGTATCAATGTGTCCATGTTCAGCACCTTTTGAAAAAAACTCGAGTATGACTTGAAATAGTATACCAATCATAATCATTAAACCTATAATTCTTTGATCAGATTTATTATCTATCATATTTTCAAAATAAACACTAGGTAATAATTCAAAAACTGTGATAGATAAAAGAAATGCTCCACTAAAGGCTAATGTTAGTTTAGAGTTTATTTGAATAGCTTTTTTTGATAGAAATAAAACTATTATAGATACAATAATTACTGCTAGAAACGGATATAAGTACAAATTACGGTTATTTTAATATAAAAATTAATCTCTTGGAGTTATTTTCATCAAAGCTAGTTAATTTATAATCTCCAAATATATGAAGTATTTCAATATTAGATTGTTTAAACATTGATTTAAAATCAATTAAGTCTAATGATCTTACTTTTTCTTCAAAATTATATTCATTTAGTTCATGTTTAAAGCTTATTTTTTTTATTAAAAATCCATTTTTAATGGATCTATTTAAATGAAACTTTATTCCATCTATTTCTTCTATGTTTTCATTAATTAAATTATTTTTTACGTAATTAATATTTAAAAAATCAATTACAGCTAATCCATCTTCGTTTAAACTTGATTTTATACTGTCCAATGTTTTTAAATTATCATTAAAATCATCAAAATACCCAAAACTTGTAAACAGATTAACAATTAAATCAAATTTTTGATCTAGCGGTTTTCTCATATCATGAACTTTAAATTTTAAAGTTTGACTATTATATTCATTTGCTTT
>JABHBC010000276.1 GCA_018674025.1 Flavobacteriaceae bacterium | reverse complement strand
TCTAGAAATCCAGGAAAAACTGGCGTTTGGTTAGATGTTAACACTCCATTTGCGAGAAAAATTTGTGCAATGGGTGTGAGAGCAAGTAGATGGGTCACAATGCATGGATTTGCATTAAACGCAAATGTTGATCTTAGTTATTTTGATTGTATTATTCCTTGTGGTATAACGAATAACTCAGTTACATCTTTAAATAAGGAAATAGGAGTAGAGTTTGTTGATGTTATAGAATTAAAGAAAAAAATAAAAAATAATTTTTCAAAGTTGTTTGAGGCAAAGATTAATTGATAGTATAACAGCTAATAAACTTATTTTTATTTGAAATAATTATTTCAACTTTCTTGTCACTATTCATATCGCCTATTTCCATTGGAATTAGTGAGTAAATTGGAAAGGAAGTATCTAAAATGAGTTTTTTATTAAACAAATAAGATTTGTTGTTTTGGTTATCATAAATTGTTATTATTAAATCTCCATTGATGTTTGATAGTCTTGGACTACCATAGTTAGCAAATGGAATACTTACGATACTAGAGCTTAGTTTAATCGAGTTTTCATTTAAAACAACGAGATTTGAACCGTCAGAATTTAGTGTTAAGTTTTTTAAACTACTTAAATTTACTACACCATTAACATCTATTTGAACTAGTTTTTGATCTGCAGTTGTGGAAATTAACTTATTATCATACTCAAAAATATTTTGATTTGAGAAATTAATATCGTCATTAATATTTATTCTTTCTCTTCCTTTTCGATTTAGAATTTTAATCTTATTTCCAACTTTAAATACTATTAAATCTTTATTGTGAATTCTAAAATGTTTAGGTTTTGAAGTGATTTCATTACTAGATTTTTTATATTTAAAACCGTTGACTTTTTTTCCATTTTTGTCATACATAAGTAGTTCGTTACCTTGAGTAATTAATAATCTGTAGTTCTTATTATTGTCATAATCAAACACTGCCATTGGCTGAGTAATTGCATCGTTAAATGTCTTTGGGAATTGCTTTACATTATTTCCGTTTCTATCTAACACATAAATTTTGTTTTTCGTATTAAAAACAAGTTGAAGTCTTCCGTTTTTATAAATATCAATTTGAGATATTTTTCCTAAAATTGGTTGGTCGATTTTCTTCTTCCATGAAACTTTTCCATCTTTTGAAATTAGATATAAGTTGTTTTTTGCATCCTGCACAACAATGTCTAATTTCTTTGTGATATGATTTTTTACAAAATGAGGATTCATTACAATCTCTTCATCAATTTCAACATCAAAAAGTTTAGATATTTTTAGATTATCATCTACATTTTTTCCTTTGCTAATTATTGCATTAAAGTGAATAATTCCATTACCCTGAACTAATTGAAAACTATTTTCAGTAAAATCATTTTTAGTGTTTAATAAATTAAGTTCTTTGAAAAAATTATAATTTGATCCTGAAAAGTAGTTGTTATTTAATGTGTTGAAACTGCTTATTGATGAAAAAAGTTTGTCAAAGTTTGAGTTGCTTTTTAAAGTATTTTTGTTAAGAATATCATTAATAAATTGTTTTAAGGTTTTTTCGAAATCTGAAAAAACTAAATAATCATTGTACAAGAGTATTTTTTCTTTGTTATTGAAGTTTGCTAATGAATTAAAGGGATTTATATCCAGATCTTGGTTATTATATATTTTAAAACCTCTGTGTTTTGTACTCAAAGTATTCTTTTCGATTAGATAATCTTCAAATAATTTGATTTCATCAAGTCTAAAAATAAAAATTTGTTCATTGTCTAAGTTAAGCTCTGTTATTTCAATTGAATTCGTATTTAAAATTTTTGAAAATCTATTTTCTTTTTCACTTTCTATTAAAGCATTTTTTAGATAGTTATTTTGGTTGCTAAAATTATACGACTTTATACTTGCAGCATTTTTCGGTATAACTTCATAATTCTTTAATTCACTACTGTTGCTAATAGACTCTTTAAAAATATTATTTGATATTTTTAAAGAGTCGTCCAAAAAACTTAAGCCATTTAATAAAATCTTATCGTTAAATATGTTAACTCCAAAACTTAATATGTTTTCTTGATTTTTATAATTTGTTTTAAAAGTAGAGTTTATGAACTTTTTTGTTAATTCTTTATCTAATATTAAAGAAAAAGAATCGTCACTATTGAATGTTTTTTCATATTTCTTAAACTCGCTATTTAATTTTGGCTGTATTTCATTTATGTTTTTTGAAGAGTTAGAATAAATATTTACTTTATCTATTTTTTTGTGAAACAAATCATATTCTTTAACACTGTCTTTTGTGATTATTGTAAAAACTTCTTCATTTATATTTTTAGAAATACATATTAATAATTCAGTTTCATCATTAAAGTTATTTATTAATTCGAGTTGTTTTTTAGTATTATATTTTATACTTCTAATTTCATTTAACACTTCATTATTTTTGATATCACTTTTAAATTTTCCTAAATTGTGAATCTTTATAATTATGGAAGAGTTTTCAGGGATAAATTCATCGATACTTTTCGGTCGATCTTGCATTAAATTACACCCCCATAAAAACAAGAACAAATAGAAATACTTTTTCATTATTTTTTTTTTAAAATTATAATTTTAGTTTGAATTGTTCATCAAATAGCTTAAAAGATTTTCTATGATATTTTGTTATTCCGTATTTTAAAATTGCTTCTTTGTGAAATTTTGTTGGATACCCTTTATTTTTATCCCATCCATATTGGGGGTATTCATAATGAATTTTATTCATGTAGTTATCTCTCTCAGTTTTAGCAATTATGGATGCGGCTGCAATACTTAAGAATTTTTCATCTCCCTTTATTATGGTTTGATGTGGTATGTTTTTGTAACTTTTAAACTTATTTCCATCGACAATAATCAAATCTATTTTTGTAAATAATTTACCAATTGATTTTTGCATTGCGAGAATTGAAGCGTTTAAAATATTGATTTCATCAATTTTTTTCGGGAATATATGTGTAAAAGAAAATTCTAATGCCTCCTTTTCAATTATGTCTTTAAGTTTATATCTGTTTTTCTTTGAAATTTTTTTTGAATCATTAATGTCATTATTTAAAAAGTTTTTTTTTAATATTACAGCTGCCGCTGTTACAGGTCCTGCTAAGCATCCTCGACCAGCTTCGTCAGTCCCGCATTCTATTTTGTGATCAGAGAATTTTAACTTTAACATATTATTATAGACTCAAATAATGTAGTTTATATAAATGTATTTATTTTTGTCTTATAAATTTAATTAGAATATGAGAATTTCTCTATCCATTGTATTTGTTTTTTCATTATCGATTAATTTATTTTCTCAAAATATTGATAAACCAAATATGAGTTTGAGGGAGCTTAAGCAAAACTTTGATATAACACAACTATCAGATTCTTTGATGGATTCTTTTACAATTCAAAAAAGTACAAAAATCCTAAAGAATTTAGACGCTAAAATTGAAGATTACACCATTATAAATCAAAGAAATGATTCACTCAAAGTTGATACCAGTTTAACAATTGAAAAGTTTTATAAATTAAACTATCTAAGATCAGATAACTTTGAGCTGATTGAATTTTCTAATACTGGACACACATATAATTCCTTGAGCTTTGTTGAAAGTAAAGGATTGTTTCCTCAGATTGGTTCTAATGCTAAGCATTATAATTACCTAAAAACAAATGATATCAATTATTATCATGTTGCAACTCCATTTACTGAGTTAATGTACAGATCTGCTTTTGTGCAAGGTCAACTTTTGGATGCGCTATTTTCAGTGAATACATCTCCAAGATTTAATTTCACAATCTCAAGAAAAGGGTTAAGGTCATTAGGGAATTATCAACATTTTTTATCAAGCTCATCGAATTTTAGATTTTCTACAAATTATAATTCTAGAAATAGTAAGTATTTTTTAAAAACACATTATGTTAATCAAAATCTCTTTTCTGAAGAAAATGGAGGTATTAGAGAAGATGACATATCAAACTTTGAATCTGGAAATACTGAATTTATAGACAGATCTGTATTTGATCCGCAATTTGAAAATGCAGATAACACATTACACGGTAAGAGATTTTACTTAAATCAAAATTATCTTATTAAAAACTCATTAGATTCACTAAATACACGAAAATGGTCTGTAGGAAATATTATTACTCTAGAAAACAAGTATTATCAATTTAAACAATCAACACCAAATGAATATTTTGGAGAATCTACAGGCTTTAATCAAATCAATGATAAAGTATCTTTTGATACTTTCCTTGTTAACTTTAATACATCTTTTAGTTCATCTAAATTAGGAATGACTACTTTTTTTATGAATTACAGAGATGTTAACTATAGTTATGAAAATCTTGTTGACATTGATAATAACTATAATTATGAGTCAATTATTGATGAAAATTTTTCTTTTGGATTAAATTACTTATTCAAAAAGGAAAACTATATTCTAGATTTTCAATTTGAATCTATGTTGACTGGAGATGTTGAAGGAAGTCTAATAGGAGCAGGACTGTTATTAAATATTAATTCCGACTCAAATATTAAATTCAGTTTTATTAATTCTGATAATTCACCTGATTATAATTACATTGTTAATAATAGTTCATATTTAAATTACAATTGGAATAATTTATTTAAAAACATTAACACAACTAAATATATTTTAAATTTCAGCTCTGATAAATTATTCAAATTTAATTTTGAGTTCAATAATATATTAAATTACACATATTTTGTCAAAGATGTTAGTGGAATTGTTCTTCCAGTGCAGGAGTTCAATAATTTGGGTGTGTTTAAAATGAATATTTCAAAAAAAATTTCCTTTAATAAATTCGCTATTGATAACAGAGTTCAGTTTCAAAAGACTGGAGACGAAAGTTTGGGTATTATAAATATACCTGAATTGATATTAAGGAATACTTTTTACTACCAGGATGAGTTGTTTAAAAAGGCTTTATTTTTGCAAACAGGCTTTACGTTTAATTATTTTTCAGAATTTTATATGAATTCTTACGATCCATTATTATCTGAATTTTATGTCCAAAATAATAAGCTTATTGGAAATTTTCCATGAATTGATTTTTTTGT
>JABHBC010000275.1 GCA_018674025.1 Flavobacteriaceae bacterium | reverse complement strand
GAAGCAACAAGTGGATATCCCATGTAATGGTATTCAATCCAATCTCTTACTACTCCTTCTCTATCAGTTACTTGATTAGTAGAGAATTTTTTAATAACATCATCTGAAATATCTTGGAGAGATAAATTGGATTTTAAGATTTCAGCAACACCTTCACGAAAAACTTTCATTTGATCTAAAAACTCATATCCTTGAGGAGTTAATTTATCTCCAACAAAGAACATTTCATCTACCGCATCAGGTTTGTCCATAACCTCATAGTCTCTAACATCTTCTAATTGAGAGTAATCTAAAGCAGCAGTTTTAATAGACTCAAGATGATTATATAAATTATCAGCAAGAGTGGAAATAGAATCTGCTTTATTTTTTAATGTTAAATATTTACCAGGTTGTTCATTAGCTTTTTCATCTAATCCTTGTTTGAATTTTTTATTTCTTTCAGTTGCGTTCATATTAGATTCAACAACTTGTTCATTCATCAAACCAAATGCTGTTAAAACTTCTTTTGACATATTTAAAGCAAGCATCGCAATGAATACTAGATACATCAAATTGATCATTTTTTGTCTTGGGGTTTCCTTTCCGCTAGCCATATTGGTGTTTTTTAATTATTTATATAAATTAAAACTATTTTTTGTTGTTCATAGCGCCTAATACACCACCATAAACATTGTTTAAAGACTCTAAGTTAGCTGCTAAAGATGCCATTTGCTTTTGAAGTTTTTCAGCGTTATCTGCAAATTCCTTATTAACTTTTGCTAAACTATCAGCACTATCAGCACCAGACTTTGCGGAAGCTTCCATATCCTTTATACTACTACTTAAACTACCTACTAGCGAAGCATCAATTTTAGCTTCTTTTAAAATACCATCTAATTTTTTAGATAATAATCCTTGAGGAGATTCTTTTGAAGTTCCTGAAGCTGATCCTCCATCTAATTCAGGGTAAACTAATGCCCAATCGGGATCTTCCTCTGGAGTATCAAATGCAGAAAGAGCAAATATTAGTGCTTCAGTAATTAGACCTATTGAAAGCAAAGTATTTCCACTTAATGGGCCCAAATCTTTATGAATAATTTTCATAAGTGCACCAATGATTACAATTGCTGCTCCAAGGCCGTAAGCCATATTCATTGTTTTTTTACTTAATTTAAGTGCCATAATATTAATGTTTGTTAAAATTTATAATTAATTATCTTTTTATTCTTGAACTATTAGTTTGTGCATTTGCAGTTAAATCAGCACCTAAATAATCATGTACTGTTCTAAAACCAATAAAACTTCTAGGAATATCTTCATATTCGTAATCTCTGGTACTAACTTGTAAATAATACTTAACATCTTTCCAAGATCCACCACGAGTAATTTTTTTCTTATTAAATCGCTTGTTAACATTCGGGTTTATTGTTGAAGAAAAATCATAAGCTTCAGATTCATATGATGAATCTACCCATTCAGCAACATTTCCTGACATATTATATAAGCCATAACCATTTGCATCATACGCATCACCTTCAACTGTGTATAAAGCTTGATCTACAGCGTAGTCACCTCTCATTGGTTTAAAGTTAGCCATAAAACATCCTCTATCATTTTTAGTGTAAGGACCACCCCAAGGAAATGAAGCTCCTTGTAAACCACCTCTGGCAGCATACTCCCATTCAGCTTCCGTAGGAAGTCTAAACTCTGGAACTAAGTCTTTATTTTTTGTTTTTTGAAAAGCATTTTTTTTCATTGTTCTCCATTCACAAAAAGCCTTAGCTTGTTTCCAGGTGATTCCTACCACAGGATAGTCATTGTATGCATCATGCCAAAAATAATCATTGTGCATTGGTTCATTGTAAGAATACTTGAAGTCCGTAATCCATACAGTGGTATCAGGATAAACTTCTATAACTTCGTCAGTTATAAAGTTGGATCGTTTGAAACCATCAAATAATAACTCTAATTCTTCATCAGTTGGATTTAAAATCGGTGGATTATCATTAGCAAGTTGATTTATCAAATCTTCTTTTACCTCTAAATATTCAGCGACTCTGCTATCCTTGTATTTAAATTTAAATTGTTTTACATCCCATGTTCTAACATCGTTGAAGACCTCGTCTTCATCCATAAACATACTCTCAACAACTTCTAAATAAATGTCATCCGGGTAGTCATTCCTGTCTAGTATTAAGTCAACATCCCAATTTAACGGTCTGTTATCAAAAGTATTTTCCTTTCTCCATTTTTGATAAACCCCTAGGTCAGATGTGTCTGCATCTTTGTAAGCATAAAGAGCTATTCCATCACCTTCAAGGTCTGCATTTGAATATTCAGCTTCTTCAGCTAATTTTGTTCTCATTATTGAATCTCTAACCCAGTGGACAAATTGCCTGTATTCAGAATTAGTAATTTCTGTTTCATCCATATAAAATGATCTTACAGTAACTGTCTTGGTAGGAGCATCATTTATACCAGCTATATCATCATCAGATTTACCCATAATATAAGAACCACCAGGAACTAGAGTCATCCCAAATGGTTTTTCAGAAAAATATTTTTTTCCTTTAACCCCTACTAACTCTCCTTTATCACCAGATCCACAACTCATTACAATAAGCAATAGTGCTGTTTTTAAGATAATATTCTTCATATTTTTAAATAATTTTTAGCTTTTATTTTTCTAAAAGCACGTAAACTTATCTATATAATTTCTAATATACAAATATAAGCAAACCCTTTTTGTGTTAATTTAAACTTAAAATATGCAAATTAAATTATATTTTTTTTCTGTGCCTTAAACCATCTTTCAGGAATTATCCCGTTAGTAGCATCGATATAATCTTCATGCATACACGGTAATAACGAGTGGTCTTCTAATTTATTATTTGAATTTTTTACAAAAGGTATTTCTACCCACCATCTGGACGATTTAACACTCTTTAGAAATATTAACTCTTGAGTGTCTACCAATACAGTGAATTTCTGAAAATCATCAACTTTATTAAAATTATTATCAATAACTCTACAGCTAACACCCTCAATAAAATACCACAATATTTGTGCAATTAACATTTCTGTTGCTTCATCTTCATTTGATGGTAAATATTCATATATACCAAATGAAGACACCTTGTTACTTATCCCTGCATATCTTGAAACTGCACATATTTCTTTACCATTAAACCCATTTGGAGAAAACTTCTGTTTAGAACTTAGTTCAGATGATCTAACACTTTTTAGATCTAAAGAAACAATATTTGCATCCCTTAAAATTGGCTCAACATTTTGTATATTATTATTTAATTCTCCTAGTCTATATGCTTCAAAATATAACTTTTCCATCAGATCTATTTCTTCTTGAGAATTAAAATATGTTTGATACCCCAAAACTGAGTAATTAAATAAATTGTGAGGCTTATCTAAAATAATCTTTCCCAAAAAACTATTGTTTTTAATAGGTTTTGAAGAATCGCCCAAATCAAAATTAGAATCTATATTAACAATATTTACTGTTTTTTCTAGAAAATCATAAGATCTATAATTAGCATAGGTTAAGTCTTGAGTACCCCCAATAATTATAGGAATAATGTTGTTTTTTAAAAGATCGGTAATAATGCTTTGCATTGCTAAATAAGTATCAGATGCCGTATCACCTAATATTAAATCACCAATGTCAGCTATATTTAAGGACCAATTACCAGGATATAAATTGTAGAAGGTTTTTCTAACTTCGTTTAAAGAAAAGTTTTCATTTAAAGAGTTTTCACCATTTCTGTATTCATTAACTCCAACTATCACAATATCGATATTAACTAAATCTGGAGGAGAAGAAACATCATTATATACACTTATTCTATTACCTAAAATCAAAGATGAATTTAAGTTCGTATGGGATAAAATTAAATCATCCACAGGACTTAAAAAGTTATAATTGATCATCTATTATTTTTTACTTTTTGATTTT
>JABHBC010000274.1 GCA_018674025.1 Flavobacteriaceae bacterium | reverse complement strand
AGATATTGCTATTGTTTATTTCTCAAAGAAAACCTTGGAATCTAAAAAAATGAGTAATATTGAATTTAGTGATATAGTCAAAGCTTTTAATAACAATGACTTGATTGTGTTCGACGATTCTTCAAAATTTAAAGATTATTTAAGCTCTATGGATTTTGATAATTCAGTGTTATTGATGATGAGTTCTGGCAATTTTGGAAATATTGATTATGATGATTTACAAAAATTATTATTAAATTGAGTTTATGATATTAGTATATACTCCCAAGATAACAAGAAGAATTGAGTATATTTTCAAACATATTTTTATTAATATAATTGGACTAAAAGTAAATTTCACTTCAGAAGTTAATGAATTTGTTTCTTTTGAAGGACCGAAATTATCATATGCTCCTAAAAGACTCTCCAATGAATTTTATATTAAAAGCAATTCAATTTTATTAGAACAAGGCTTCTCAGATATTGAAATTGATATAAAAAATTGGGATGACTCTAAGTGTTTCTTTCATAATGAAAATGGAAGTATTCCATTTGATATTTTTGCGGCTTCATTTTATCTTATTTCAAGATATGAAGAGTATTTACCACATTTAAAGGATGTTTACGGAAGGTTTTCCCACCAAGAGTCAATAGCCTATAAGAATAATTTTCTTGAAGACCCAGTGATTGATATTTGGGCTTTTAAATTAAAAGAATCACTTCGTTCCTTTTTTCCTAATATTATTTTTGATGACAGAAAATTTAATTTAAAAACAATAATTGATGTCCCTAGTGTATACTATTATAAAAACAAAGGATTCCTGAGAACAATTGGAGGTGTTTTTACAGATTTAGTAAGGTTAAAGCCAAAAAATATTTACACAAGACTATTAGTTCTTTTTAGACTTCAAAAAGATCCTTACGATACATTTAATTGGATTATAAATAAACAAAAACAAGTTTCTCATAAATTCTTATTTTTTTTCTTAGTAGGAAAATTCTCTACTTACGACAAGAATATTAGTCTTGTTAAACAACCTTTTATAAATATTATTAAATTAGTTTCAGATTACTCCATAATTGGCCTAAAACTATCTTTTTTTGCTCTTAATAATCTTAATATTTTAAAAAAAGAAAAAGCTGATATTGAATCAATCACAAATAGAGATTTGACAATTAGTAGAAACTCTTTTTCAAAAGTAAATTTACCTGTTAACTATAGAAATTTAATCAAGCTTAATATTAGAGAAGACTATACGATGGGTTATGTAAACAAGATTGGTTTCAGGGCTAGTACATGTACTCCATTTTTATTTTATGATATAGATAATGATATTCAAACACCATTACTAATTAACCCTTATAATTTAATGGATTACTCATTACTTAACATATACTCATTTTTAGATAAAAAAGAAAAAGTAATAGAAACTATCGAAAAAGTAAAATCTGTAAACGGAACCTTTACTAGTATTTTTCATAACTATTCTTTTAGCAACAATTCTAGGTGGAATAAATTCAAGGAAATATTTGATATTATTATTAACTCTAACAATGATGAACAAAAATTATAAAGATATTTTTTTTGATTTAGACCACACATTATGGGATTTTGATAAAAATTCAAAGTACACTTTTAAAAAAATACTTGTCGATAATAAAATTAATATTGATATAGATAAATTTTTAGAGTGTTACATTCCAATTAATACAGACTATTGGAAACTTTATAGGGAAAATAATATTTCAAAAGATAAACTTAGATACGGAAGATTAAATGATACTTTTAAACTATTGAACATAGAAATTTCAACTAAAATAATATATAAACTTTCTGACGATTATATTAAGTATCTATCATCATTCAATTTTTTAATTGATGAAACTATTCCAATACTAAAATATCTAAATAGTAGATATAAACTACATATAATTACAAATGGATTCCAAGAAGTACAAAATCTTAAATTAATAAATTCTGGAATTGACCATTTTTTTAAGACTATAACCAATTCAGAGATGGCTGGAGTAAAAAAGCCAAATCAAAAGATATTCCAACTTGCTATTAATAAGGCTAAAACTGATTTTAATTCATCTATTATGATCGGGGATAACTTAGAAGCAGATATTCATGGAGCTTTGAATGTAGGTATGGATGCAATTTTATTTAATTATCATAAAATCAGTGTTCCAAAAGGGGTTAATTCAATTGACAAACTAAACCAATTAAAGGATCACTTGTAATT
>JABHBC010000273.1 GCA_018674025.1 Flavobacteriaceae bacterium | reverse complement strand
GTCCATTGCTCTACCAACTGAGCTAAGGTACCATACAAGGTGTGCAAATATAGATTCATTTTTATTATTCGCCAAAATAAATTCGTAAAATTCCTTTTTGTAGATTTGTATCAATTTGTTGTTATGAATTTAACGTTAGATATTGGGAATACTCACGCCAAATTAGCTGTCTTTGATGATAAACTAATAATGGTTAAGAATTTTAAAGCTAAGTTTATTGATGATAATATTAATGATTTTCTAAAATTATATCCATCAATAAGAAATCTTATTGTGTGTTCTGTCATTAATAGAGATTTAAATTTTGATAATTATAATTTTAAAAATGTTCATTTTGTTTCAGAAAGTACCAAAATTCCTTTCACAAATTTATACAACACTAAAACTACACTTGGAAATGACAGAATAGCATTAGTTTCTAGAGCTTCATTTAAATATTCAAATAAGAATGTTTTGATTATTGATGCAGGCAGCTGTATTACTTATGATTTTATAAATGAAAGTAACGAATATTTTGGAGGCGCAATTTCGCCAGGAATGAATATGAGATTTAAATCACTAAATGAGTTTACATCAAATTTGCCATTAACCAAACCAATAAATAAAGCTATAATTTCGGGTTCAAACACTCAAGATTCCATTATTTCTGGAGTTATTAATGGTGTTATATTTGAAATTGAAGGATTTATTGATCAATATTCTTCCAAATACAATAATTTAACAGTTATTTTAACAGGTGGGGACTCAGATTTCTTGTCTAAACGATTAAAAATTAGCATCTTTGCGAATCAAAATTTTTTATTAGAAGGATTAAACGATTTAGTTAAATTAAATATCTCAACTTGAAAAAAAATCTATTTTACATAATTTTATCTTTATTTTCTATCACTTCTTTTTCACAAGGCAGTGCTTCTCCCTACTCCTTTTATGGAATTGGTAGTTTGAATTTTAATGGCACTACAGAAAATAGAGCTATGGGGCGTCTAAGTATTCTTACTGATAGTATTCATATGAACTTCAGAAATCCAGCATCCTTTACTGGTAACGATCTAAAAGCATTTAATAATGAAGGCAGATTAGTAAAATTTACAGTCAGTGTAGGTAATTCAGATATTAATTTTAAAACAAATACTACTTCAGCAAAATCATCAACAACTAATTTTGATTATTTGGGTTTATCTTTACCCATGGGTAAATTCGGAGTTGGTTTTGGTTTAATGCCACATTCTTCAGTTGGCTATAAACTTGAATCTTTAGATAGTGACGATTTGATTAAATATAAATACTATGGAAAAGGTGGTCTGAATAAAGTTTTACTAGGCTTTGCTTATCAATTTTCTGAAAGCTTAGCAATAGGTGTTAATTTAGACTACAACTTTGGTAATATTCAAAACAATGGAATTGAGTTTCTTTATGATGATAATTTAGATCCCCTTGATTATCACAGTAGAGAAGCTAACAGATCTGATTTAAGCGGATTTAATTATAACATGGGATTGACATTTAAACCGATGTTGTCTGATTTGATACAACTTCATTCAGCGATTACTTATTCACCTGATTATGACTTAAATTCTGAAAACTTTAGAACATTCTCATCTATTGTTATTAATTCTAATTCTGGTGAAGAATTTCCAATCAATGAAATTAATGTTGACTTAGAATCATTAGGTTTAAAAGAAACTAGTTTATCGATGCCTTCTAAAACATCTGTCGGTATTGGAATTGGAAAACTTAGAAAATGGTTTATTGGTTCTGAATATACCTTTGTAAATACTAGTGTATTTAAATCTGATCTAATAAATATAGATAACACTAGTTACGAAGACGGATCAACTTTATCTTTTGGTGGATATTTTATTCCTGATTATTCTTCATTTAAAAGTGTTTTAAATAGAATTGTTTACAGGTCAGGAATTTATTTTGAAAAAACAGGATTAATAATTAATGATCAATCCATTAAAGAATTTGGTATGACTTTTGGAGTAGGTATACCAGTTGGGAATATGTTTTCCAATTTAAACTTAGCATTAGAGGTTGGTACACGTGGTACTACAGATGCAAATTTAGTTGAAGAAAAATTTGCAAATTTTAAAATGAGTCTTTCACTAAACGACAGGTGGTTTATTAAAAGAAAATATAATTAATTATGAAAAAAATATTTAGTATAATATTAGTTCTTACAGTAATTTCTACTTCATTTTCACAACAAAATGAGGACGATATTAATTCCCTTTCAATATTTAATGAATATTCAAAAGCAAAGAATTATGAAGCTGCTTATGGTCCATGGATGGAATTAAGAAACAGAAATCCAAAATTTCATTTAGGTATATACAGTGAAGGTGAAAAAATATTAAAATATAAAATCAAAAACTCTGTTGGAGAAGAAAAAATTGCCTTCATTAGAGATTTAATTTTTTTATACTCCCAAAGAAGAGAGTTTTTTAAAACAAAAACTCCGCTTGGAAAATTCCTTGCAAAATCTGCCAAAATACAATATGACTTTAGAAAAGAGTTAAACATTTCTACTTTGGAGTTATTTGATTCCTATGATAATGCTTTTAAATCTGACTTAAAATCATTTAATAATCCTGTTGATCTATTAACATACTTTAAACTTGCTGTTGAATTGTTTGATGATGGAATTAAAACTGCAGAAGAACTTTTTACTAAGTACGATGAAGTTTCAGAAAAAGTTGAATCTGAGGTTGAAAATTACACTGTTAAACTTAATGCTTTTTTACCATCTGATGATTCAATCGAGGTTACTTATTCGAAAAAGGATGCTCAAAAAATCAGAGCTTATAATAGTTACTTAAAAGGCTATGAACAGATTTCAAAAGGAATGGATATTTCCTTAGGTATTAGAGCTAACTGTGAAAATTTAGTAATTCTTTACCAAAAAAATTATGAAGAAAACAAAAATGATGGCCTTTGGTTACAAAGAGCTATGAATAGATTAGCTGGCAAAGATTGTATCGACACAGAATTATTTGTTACAATTTTACAGCAAAAAAATAATTTAGATCCAAACCCTGACACTTCTTATTACCTAGGAATTATTAAAGATAGAGAGGGTAAGGCTGCCGAAGCACTTAACTATTATAACCAAGCTATTGAATTGCAAACAGATGGTTACAAAAAAGCAAAGATTTTGTTTAAAATTGCTACAAATTTTAAAAAAAGTGGCTCATTTTCAAAAGCAAGAAGTTATTACAGAAAAGCCTTAAAATTCAATCCGTCAATGGGTAAATGCTACATAGCAATTGCACAAATGTATGCTTCTAGCGCTAAAAATTGTGGTTCAGATAACTTTAGTCAAAGAGCCGTATACTGGCTAGCTTCTGCTGAAGCTTTGAAAGCATCTAAAGTAGACCCTAACTTAAAAAAAGCAGCAAATAACTCATCTAAAAATTATTTAGCTAAAGCTCCTCAAAAAAGTGAAATATTTTCATCTGGGAGAGAAGGTGAATTGATAACTATCGGATGTTGGATAGGCTCTAGTGTTAAAGTGCCTAACTTATAATGAAACATTTATATGCCTTATTGTTATTTGTATTTTTATGTTCATGTAAAAATGATTTAGCTGATGTTAGATCTTTGGATTACAACAATTCACCCATTACTATTGCAAAAAGCATAAATTCAGTCTACACTGACTCAGGAATAGTTTCATCAAAGTTAATCAGCCCTAAAATGTATAATTTTTCAAATATGGACTTTCCTTACTTTGAATTTCCTGAATCTGTTGAAATAATTTTATTCGATAAAGATAAAAATGAAAGTATAATTACCGCCGATTATGTTATTTCATATAACAATACTGATCTAGTTGATTTAAGAACAAACGTAATTATAATAACAAGTTCTAAAGATACGCTTTATACAGACCAACTGTATTATAATAAGAAAGATGAATGGTTATTTACTAATTATCCTTTTAGATATAAATCATCAGATAAAAACATTACAGGTGTAGGTTTTGATTCAAATATTGATTTTTCAAAAATTAATTTTCTTGAGGTTAATGGTTACGTACTTTTAGAAGAATAATTACTATATTTATTTACTACATAATTCTATGAGACAATTAAATTTTTTTAAATATTCATATCTTGTTTTCGCAATTCTTTTTTTTGTTGAATTTATTTCAAATTTAGGCACTAACTTAACAAGATCAATCATTTCATTTCTTCTGTGTATACTTGCTGTTTTTATTTTCTTTTTTAGAAAGAAAATCCAAGAACGTTTTAATTCTAGAAATAAATAATTAGAATGTATATTGATTATATTATTGTAATAATTTCCTTGTTATTTTCAGCTTTTTTTGAAGGTATGGAAATCGCCTATGTTTCGTCCAACAAAATTTCTATAGAAATAGAAAAGAAAAAAAATAATATATCTTCAAAAATACTTTCAAAATTAACTTCAAATCCTTCGAAATTTATTGTTTCTATGCTAATTGGAACCAATTTAGCATTGGTAGTATATGGTTATTTTATGGGAGATATATTGATGGATATTTTCAAACAACTCTTAAAATTTAATTTTCCTTTAGCAGAAGTATTGTTGAATGACTTTAATTTGCTTTCACAAACAATAATTTCAACAATAATTATTTTAATGACAGCACAGTTTTTACCAAAAGTGTTTTTTCAAATTTATTCATTCAAGTTTCTAAAATTTTTCTCGATTCCGGCTTATTTTTTTTATTTATGTTTTTACTACATTTCTGATTTTGTTCTTTGGATTACTAATTTAATCCTTAAATTTTTCTTTAAAACCCAAGGTGATAAAGTTCAATTATCTATTAGTAAAGATGATTTGGGTAATTATATTGATGAGCAAATTGATGCATCTTCTGAAGATCAACCTATTGACAATGAAGTTCAAATTTTTCAAAATGCATTAGATTTTTCAGATTCAAAAGCAAGAGATATTATGGTGCCTAGAATTGAATTGTATTCTCTAGAAATTCATGATTATGTATCAAAATTAAGAGAAATTTTTGTTTCAACTGGTTTTACAAAAATTTTAATTTATAAAAATACAATTGATGATATAATTGGATATGTGCATGCGCATGATTTATTTAAAAATCCAAAAACTATTAAATCAATGTTATTGCCAGTAGAATTTGTCCCTGAATCTATATTGATCAAGGATCTTTTAAGTATTCTAACCAAAAAAAGAAAAAGTATAGCCATTATTTTGGATGAATATGGTGGTACATCAGGTATGATAACTGTTGAAGATATAGTCGAAGAACTATTTGGAGAAATAGATGATGAATTTGACGTAAGTGACTTAATAGAGATACAACTTGAAGCTGATAATTATAATTTTTCAGCTAGGTTAGAAGTTGATTATTTAAATGAACAATATAATTTAGATCTACCTGAGAGTGAAGATTATGGAACTTTGGGAGGTTTAATTGTCCATTATACAGAAGAAATACCTAAATTAGGAGAAGAGGTCATAATTGAAAAATATCTTTTTAAAATTATCGATGTTTCAGATACAAAAATCAATACGGTTTCATTAATTATCAAGAAATAATTTGTTTTTATTATTAACAAGAAAATGGTATTTTTGGCGACTATATATTTAAAATAACTAACAATGGCAATATTAAATACAATAAGAGGTAAATCATCAGTGTTAATAATAGTAATAGGAATGGCATTGTTTTCATTTGTCTTTGCAGAGCTTATTAAAAGTGGTGATAGTTTTGGTACAGAACAAAGTGTTGTAGCCAATGTTAATGGTATTGATATAGAGCGTGACGATTTTATGAACAAGGTTGAAACAGCTGAGAGACAAAATGCCGGAGCTAGATCAAATATTCAATCAATGAATCTTGTATGGGATACAGAATTAAGAAGAGTTGTACTGAAAAATCAATTTAATAAAATTGGAATTTCAGTAGAAAGAGACCAGATGAGATCTTTATTAAAAAACAATCTAATTTCTTTTGATGAATTTTTAAATGCTGATGGTTTGTTTGATGAAAATAAGTTAAATGAGTTCATAATAAACTTAAAAGAAATTTCGCCTGAGACTTCAAGTTTACAAGGAAATCTTATAAACTATGATGCTTGGGTTAATTTTGAAAACACCATTGCGCAAAACGGCTTAGAATCTAGTTATTTTAATTTAATTAACTCTGGATTAAGGTCTACACTGTTTGACGGAAAAACAAATTATCATTTTCAAAATGATAATGCAGATATTAAATTTTTGTATTTCCCTTACACTTCAATTCCTGATTCCTTAATTTCTGTTTCCAAAGCAGAATTGAGAGGATTTATTAAAAATAACCCTAATGATTACTCAGTTGAAAATTCTCGAGATTTAATATATGTTAAGTTTGATGAAACACCATCTGTTCAAGACGAAAATGATATAACTAACCAATTAACTAGTTTAATTAGTGATAAAGACGAATATAATATAGATACCAATAAGACAGAGAAAGTTTTAGGTTTGAAAAACACTAATGATCCTGAGTCATTTTTAAATAGATATTCGGATATTAAACTTTATGATGGTTATGTTTTTGAAAATTCTTTTTCTAAAGAAATGTCTTCCAAATTATATAATTTAAAAGAAGGTGAATTATATGGCCCTTACAAAGAAGGACCTTACATGAAAGTTACAAAAATGTTAGATGTGATAAAATTGTCTGACTCTGTAAAAGTTAGACATATTTTAATTCCTTATGCAGGTTCTACTAGAGCTGGAGATCAAGAATTTAGAACATTTGATCAATCTAAAAAAACTGCTGATAGTATTTTTAGAGTAGTTAAACGAAATAGAAGTAAATTTAAAAATTTATTAAGCCTTTCATCTGATAAAGTAAGTAATGAAAATGGTGGTGAAATTGAGTTTGCATACACTGACGGTTTTGCTCCAGAATTTAGAGATTTTTCTTTTGAAAATAATGTTGGTAATATTTCTGTAGTTGAAACTAGTTTTGGTTTTCACATTATTGAAATATTATCACAAACTAAGAAAAGAAAAGCCGTTAAAGTTGCTAATCTTGCTCTTAGAATTGAGTCTTCTGAAAGAACTATAGACAGTATATTTAACATTGCTTCAAAGTTTGAAGTTATGGCTTCAAAATCAGACTTTAGAGATGTTGCAAAAGAAAATGATTATTCTGTTAGGTCAATCAATGCAATAAAGGATTTAGATGAAAATATTCCAGGTTTAGGTTCACAAAGAAGTATTGTAAGATGGATGTATGAATCCGGTACTGATATTGGTGATTTTAAGAGGTTTAACCTGCAAAATGGTGGTTACGTTGTTGCAATGTTGACTTCTGTCAATAAGGCTGGCTTAATGTCTAATGACAAAGCTTCTGTTACTGCCCTACCAATGGTTAAGAATAAAAAGAAAGCTGATTTAATTATGAAAAAAATAAGTGGTAAAACTCTTAATGAAATTTCAAATAATCAAAATCAAAATATTCAAACTGCTTTAGCTGTTAATATTTCAAGTCCTACACTCTCTGGAGTTGGAAATGAACCTGAGGTAATAGGGAGTTCTTTTGGATTAGCTGTAGGACAAACTTCAAAAGCTATTTTAGGAAATAGTGGTGTGTTTTATGTTTATCTAGAAAAATTAAATAGAGCTGAAGATCTACCAAACTATTTGACGTTTGCTAATAATTTAAGTTCATCTAAGACAAATAATCTTAATACTAAGGTTTATGAAGCTTTGAAAGATGCTTCTAAAATTGATGATAAGAGAAGTTTATTTTATTAATTCGGGATAATTAAATATAATTTTATAGCCTTTTTTTGTAAAATATTGCATATCAGCTTTCGTGCCTGTTACTAAAACAAAATCTCCGCCCCAAGCACCTAAACTTTTAACTATTCCTTTTTCGTAGTCTTTAAATAGCTTTTCCTTTACAGGCTTAAGTCCAATAAGATTTGAGATTAGAAACTCATGTCTACTTAAATATTTTTCAAATTCTTTTATATTATTGGTCTTTAGAAGTGACTGATTAATATTTATAAATTCTTTTTTAATTTCGTCACTTAAGTCATTCTTTTTAGATCTATATTTTTCTATTCCGTCTCTAGTATTTTGTTTTTCACCTAAGTAAATAAAAAAGATATTTTCTTTAAAAACCGGATTAAAGTTGACCTCGTTTACAGAAATTTTATTGTTTAAATTACAAAATTGAATTGGTTTGTTATAGTTTGCACATGCTATATCGTAGCCACTTCCGCCAAATGTTAATTTAAGTAATTCATAAGGATCTACTTTCGCCCAATTAGCTAAATTATTAATAAGAGTAGATGAAGATCCAAGCCCCCAATTTTTTGAAAATGATAATTTAGAAATAAAATCATATCCAATATTATTATTGAATATTAATTTATTTAATTTAATAATTGAATTAAATATTTTTAGTAGTGTGTCAGAAATTTCATTTTTTTCTCCGTGATATAATAATGAATTTCTGTTGTTAATCGTGTATTTTTCCTTAAACCATATATGATTTTTATTATCATAACTTAACCAATTAAATTCATCTGATTGATTTTTTTTTACAGTTAACGATTGTCCAAATTTTGTAGGTAATGCTAAACATTCTATACCATCCAATACAACATATTCTGATGTTAATAGTAGTTTTCCGTTACTGTAGAATTCATCCATTAGATCTAAGTTTTTTAATAAACAAGTCTACCTTTAAATGACTAACAGTATTAGTTTTAAAATATTCTATAGCTTTTTCTTTTTCTTTATCCGTAGCTTTTTGCTGATTTAAAATATTTATTAAATGCATCTTCATGTGCCCATGTTGAATTCCTGTAGTAATTAATGATTTTATAGCAGCAAAATTTTGTGCTAAACCAGCAACTGCTGTTATTTTCATTAAATCTTCTGAATTCGGTTTACCTAGTATGTCTAAAGCTAGATTTGCGAGTGGATGTAATTTGGTTAATCCGCCAACAGTTCCAAGAGCTAAAGGAATTTCTATTGAAAATTTAAATATTTTATTTTCCACACTAGCTTTAGTCAAACTCTTGTAAGAACCACTTTTTGATGCATATGCATGTGCAGCTGACTCAATGGCTCTAAAATCATTTCCTGTAGCTATTACTACTGAATCAATACCATTCATTATTCCTTTGTTGTGAGTAACAGCTCGATATCTATCAACTTCAGCAATTTTAACTGCTCTAACAAATTTATTGGCAAAATCAAATGGATCAATAATATTGGTATCGGATAATTTTTCTACATCACACGATACTTCAGCTTTAACAATACATTCGGGAACATAATTGGAAAGAATCGACATTATTATTTCAATTTCATTTTTTTCTGTAAAGTTATTTTTGAATGTTTTAGCAAATTGTTCTAAACATGAATTAATAAAATTAGCACCCATTGCATCTTGGGTATCAAAAATGGCTTTAATTTGGAAATAGTTTTCAATTTTATCGCTTAAATTTAATAATTCAATATTTAAAATACCTCCACCTCTTTTGTTCATGTTTGATGTTATAGAGCTAACATCTGAAATTAGTTTAGGTTTAATTTTATCAAAATATTTTTTTAATTTTTTAAAATCACCTTTATATATAAAATGAACTTGACCAACTTTTTTTGTGGATAAAACTGTTGCATTAAATCCACCTTTATCTAACCAAAATTTAGCTGATTTACTGGCAGCTGCAATTACAGAACTTTCTTCCGTTACCATTGGAATAGTGTAGAGTTTTTTATTGATAATAAAGTTTGGAGCTATGGCAAAAGGTAAATAAAAATTTGAAATTGTATTTTCAGCAAACTCATCATGAAGTTTTTGTAACTTTTCGTTACTATTACAATATTGTAATAAAATATTTTTGATATTGTTATTTTGGGAGAATGAATTTTTTGTCAGCCATTCAATTTTTTCAGATTTGTTAAGTTTTGAGAAACCAGAAATAGGCATTTTCATGAAAAAAATTTATTTCAAAGATACTATTCTATTCTAAATTAATTAACTAATAATAAACTTTCAATTATTTATGGATATTTATATTAAATATGCTATTTTGAGTCGAATTTAAAAAAAACATAAAATGGGTAGCACAGATACATTAAACTCACAAAAGCAAATATTTGGACATCCAGCTGGTCTGTATGTATTATTTTTTACTGAAATGTGGGAAAGGTTTTCCTATTACGGAATGAGAGCAATTTTAGTTTTATACTTGGTTGCTGAGTCTACACCTGACACTATTAATCCAGGATTAAATTGGGAGACTGGAGCTGCATTATCTCTTTATGGTACTTATACTATGTTAGTATACGTTGCATCCATTCCAGGAGGTTGGATAGCTGACAACATATTGGGTCAAAAAAAATCTGTTCTTTACGGAGGTATATTGCTTGTGTTAGGTCATTCAATATTAGCTGTAGAAGAAATGTGGGCTTTCTATACAGGCCTGGGTCTTATTATTGCTGGAGTTGGAATGTTAAAGCCAAATATTTCGTCCATGGTTGGAGGTCTATATGCTCAAGGTGATGTTAGAAGAGATGACGGTTTTATAATTTTTTACATAGGAATTAATGTAGGAGCTTTTTTATCTAGTTTAATTGTTGGTTATGTTGGAGAAACTTATGGCTGGCATTATGGCTTTGGTTTAGCAGGAATCGGAATGACTCTTGGTCTAATTCAATACCTATTTGGTCAAAAATATTTAAGTCAGGTAGGTGATTTTATAGGTAATAACAAATCTGACAAAGGAGAAGATCTGCTAAAAAAACCATTAACTTCTATTGAAAAAGACAGGTTAGTAGTTTTGTTTTTATCTTTTATTCTTGTTATTGTGTTTTGGGGTGCTTTTGAACAAGCAGGTGGTTTAATGAATATTTATGCATCTGAAAAGACAGATAGGCTATTTATGGGTTGGTTAGTTCCAGCTTCATGGTTTCAATCATTGAATGCCATGTTTATTATATTTCTAGGAACATCCGTGGCAACCTACTGGGCTAAACGTAAATTAAAAAACCAATTATCATCTTCTTTATTTAAAATGATTATTGGACTTATAATAATGGGAACTGGATTCTTTTTTATGTCTGCAGCAGCTACGCAATATGAATCTCAAGGTAGTTCAGCTATGTATTGGTTAGTTTTAGCTTATTTATTTCATACTATTGGTGAATTATGTATCTCTCCAGTTGCATTATCGTTTATTACAAAATTAGCTCCTTTAAAATATGCTTCTCTTACAATGGGTGTTTATTTTGCAATGACAGGCTTCGGAAACAAACTAGCTGGTATGCTTGGTGAAGCTTCACAAAGTATGGGCGAGTTTACAATTTTTACTGGTATAGCAATTTTCTGTGTTGTTTTCGGTTGTTTAGTTTTATTATTTAGAACTAAACTTGAAAAACTTACTCATGGAGCTGAAGACGACAATTAAAATCAAATAACATGAATAATACTTCTTCAACTGAACATTTTTTTCAATCTACTGTTTTAGGTCATCCTTCTGCTTTATTTGTTTTGTTTTTTACAGAAATGTGGGAGAGATTTTCCTATTATGGCATGCGCGCATTATTAGTTATGTTTTTTACTGCCGCATTAATGGATGGAGGCTGGGGTTGGCCTAGGGAATATGCATACGCAATATTTGGAACCTATACATCTCTTGTATATATATCAACTTTACTAGGTGGGTATATGGCTGATAAAATTATTGGTTACAGACATGCTGTTTTAATTGGTGCTTTTTTAATGACTTTAGGTCATGGAGCTATGGCATTTGAAACTCCATTTTTTATATACTTAGGATTAACTTTATTGGTTTTTGGAAGTGGTTTTTTTAAACCAAACATCACCTCAATTATTTCTGGTATGTATAAAGGAAATGATGAAAAAAAGGATGGTGCTTATACTATATTTTATATGGGCGTAAATGCTGGAGCATTTTTAGGGATTCTACTTTGTGGTTACATAGGCGAGCAGGTTGGTTGGAGATGGGGTTTTGGTTTGGCTGGAATATTTATGTTATTTGGTTTATTACAATTTTGGCTTGCTCAAGAAATATTTGGAGATATTGGAACAAAACCAGTAATTAATGATGTTCAAAATTCAATAATTAATGAAGATGAACCAAAATTAAATCCTTTTACTAATTTTCAATTGATACTTATAGTAATTGCTGGTATATTAGGTCTTTCATGGATGATAAATGACCCTGTCTCTAAAATTTCAGAAGGAGCGTATAATCTTTTTAATTTTAGTGTTTTAGGCATTGATGGATCTAATTTTGCTATAATTAGTGCATTGGTAATTTTTGTAATGTTACTCGTTATAAGAGTTCCTAAATATGATAAAATTACAAGAGATAGAATGTTAGCTGTAATTTTCTTTGCTTTCATTACTATATTCTTTTGGGCTCTTTTTGAACAAGCACCCGGATCGTTAACAATATTTGCACGAGATTATACTCAGCGTGTTTTAGAGGGCAATTCTGCCTTTATTTTTAAAATAATTAATTCCTTAATGACAATAATTCCATTAGGTATCATAACGTGGGTTCTCTGGATGTTATTTAAACAAACCTTTTCAAGGATTGCTAAATCAAATATCTTTTTAACACTAAGTTTTGTTATAATATGGATTATTGCAATTTGGATGTTAAAAGAGCAATTTAACGATGAAGTAACAGAAGTCCCTGCATCTTGGTTTGGTGTATTAAACTCTTTATTTATTATAGTGTTTGCCCCTTTGTTTTCTAAGTGGTGGGAGAGTAAGTATAATCCTAATGCTAACATTAAATATGCTTTGGGTATGATATTGTTAGGTTTTGGAATGGCTTGTGTTGCAATTGCATCATCAGATATTTCACCTGGAGCTAAAACAGCCTCTGTAAGTATGATTTGGCTAGTATTAGTTTATTTTTTCCATACTATGGGTGAGTTATGTATTTCACCGGTAGCTTTATCTTATGTAAGTAAGTTGGTCCCCGGTCGTATGATTGCCATGATGTTTGGTATTTGGTATTTAGCAGTCGCAATTGGCATGAAACTTGCAGGTGTTTTTGGTGAAGCTTCAGAAAGTATTGCTAAGGATGAAGGGTTGAGTTATTTTTTCTGGCTTCTTACGGCTATTGCTTTTAGCCTTGGACTACTTTCTGCATTATTGTATCCAGTAGTTAAAAAATTAATGCACGGAATAAAATAAGTTTATGAGATATTTATTTATTATATCATTTTTATTTGGATTCAATGTTAATGGTCAATCCATTAATTGGATAAGTTTTGAAGAGGCTTTTAAATTGCAAAAAACAAATCCTAAAAATATTATTGTAGATGTTTATACGAACTGGTGTGGACCATGTAAACTTTTAGACAGAAACACTTTTCAAAACAAAAAAGTGGCAGATTTTATTAATAAAAACTTTTATGCCGTTAAGTTCAATGCTGAAGGTAATGATATAATTAAATTTGATGATAGAGAATTTACAAATCCTAACTACAGACCAGAAATGGCTAATAGACGAAACGGAAATCATCAACTGACCAGATACTTAGGTGTAAGTGCATACCCAACTGTAGTATTTATTGATGATAATTCAGATATTATTTATAAACTTAGAGGTTATAATACCCCTGCTCAAATTGAAATTTGGCTTAAGCTATTTAAAGATCAAAAATACAAGTCAATTAAAAGTCAAGAAGATTTTGATAATTTTCAAAAATCTTTTGTAGCTGAATTTTAATTTTTAGAATACTTGCTAATTAATTCTGCTGTTTTTTTACTAGCGCCCTTACCTCCTAATTTTTTGTGAAGCAGCTCATATTCTTTTAACATTAAGGACCTATCACTTTTGTTTAATATTTTTTGTAGTTCAATTACTAGATTGTCTTTATTGCAATTGTTTTGAATTAGTTCTTTAACTATATGTTTGTCTAGAATTATATTTACTAATGATATAAATTTTAAATTATGAATTAAAAGCCTTCCGATTAAGTAAGAGATCATACTAGTTTTATAACAAACTACTTGTGGAACTTTAAATAACGCAGTTTCTAATGTTGCTGTACCAGATGTAACAATTGCAGCGCTAGAAATTCTTAGAATGTCATATGTTTGATTGCATATTACTTTTATTGAACTTCTGGATTCTTTATTAGATAATATTATTTTTTTATAATAATCTATACTTTTATTTGGTGCTCCTGCGATTATAATTTGATAATCATTAAAATTAGATACCACATCAAGCATAAGAGGTAATAGTTTGATTATCTCTTGATTTCTACTTCCTGGAAGTAAAGCTATTACGGGCTTTGAAGAGAGTTTGTTTTTAGCTAAAAATTCTTGCCTATTAAATTCTTTTTGATTGTCAATAGCGTCTAGTAAGGGGTGACCAACAAAATCAACTTTGTAATTGTGTTTATTTAAATAAAAACCTTCTTCAAAAGGTAGAATTACATACATTTTATCAATTACCCTTTTAATTTTTTTAACTCTGTATTCTTTCCATACCCATACTTTTGGAGATATATAGAAATGATTTATAAATTTTTTTCTTTTTGCCCATTCAGCAATTTTCATGTTAAACCCTGGATAATCAATATATATAATAACATCTGGGTTGTATTCTTCAATATCTTTTTTACATAAAGAAATATAACTTAAAATTTTTTTCGCATTAACAATAACTTCTAAAAAACCCATATAAGAGAAATCATCATAATGCATTACCAGTTTGTTACATTGGCTTTTCATCAAGTCTCCACCCCAACATCTAAAAGTTGATGAAGGGTTAATAATTTTTAGTTCCTTGATTAAATTCGAACCATGTAAATCACCTGAAGCTTCACCTGCTATTATGTAGTATTTCAATTTATTTTTAATTTAAGATTATTGTAAATATTGCTAAAAAAATTGTAAAAAGTAGAACACCTTTTGCTCTTTGGTCTTGATTTTTTTTGATAAAAACAAAGAATACTAAAACATTTAATATTGCACCAAGACTGATTAATTTACCTAAAAATTTTTCATAATATGAATTTTTTAAACTCTCAATAATAGAATCATTTTCAGACAAAAACAAGATTGCTAGAATCAATCCAGACAAACTAGATAAAAGAGCAAACATTACTCCTTTTACAACTTCTTTTTTATTATTCAAAATTCCATGATTTTAGATTTTTTAAATAACTATGAGCGGTCAAGTCAAATTGAATAGGCACAACTGAAATATAGTCATTTTCTAAAGCCCAATGATCTGTATCTTGACCATCATCAAGGTTTACAAAATTACCAGTTAACCAATAGTAGTTTTTACCAAGTGGATTAACTCTTTTGTCAAACTTCTCATTCCAATATGATTTTGCTTGTCTACATATTTTTATACCATTAATTTTTTCTTTTGAAATATTTGGAAAATTAACATTTAAAACAACTCCTTTTCTTAGACCATTATTAAGTACATTTTCTACAATTGTTTTGATATAACTATCAATTTGACTAAAGTCAGCATTCCAGTTATAATCTAATAGTGAAAAACCTACAGCTGGAATGCCTTCGATACCCGCTTCTATGGCCGCACTCATTGTTCCAGAATATATTACATTTATAGATGCATTTGAACCATGATTAATCCCTGAAACACAAATATCAGGCTTTCTTTCCAAAATTTCATTTACAGCAAGTTTCACACAATCAGCAGGAGTTCCAGATGTACTATATTCAATTTGAGGGCCATCATCAATCTTTTCTTTTTTGCAAAATAGAGTATTGTTTATGGTAATTGCGTGTCCCATAGCACTTTGTGGACTATCAGGTGCTACAACTATAACTTCGCCAATTTTATTCATCACTTTTATCAATGACCTTAAACCTGGAGCAGTTATACCATCATCATTAGTTATTAAAATTAAAGGTTTCTTTTTCATCTTATGTGTCTTAATAACAAAAGTAGTTATTTTCTCAAGAAATTTATCAAATATATTCTTTAACAAAAATTTAGTAAAAAGTAATTATTTTAAGGG
>JABHBC010000272.1 GCA_018674025.1 Flavobacteriaceae bacterium | reverse complement strand
CTTTTAGGTTTTCAGATTCACCAGAATCTTCAATTACTTTCATACCAAATATAGAATCATTTTCTTGAATGAAATCTGATTTGTGAGCTAATTGGTCTTCTAAAAATATAGTATCTCCAGAATCTTGGATTCTTACTTTTCTCATCATTTGTCTTACAACAACTTCGAAGTGTTTATCATTTATCTTTACACCTTGTAATCGGTAAACTTCTTGAACTTCATTTACTAAGTATTGTTGAACAGCTGAAGGCCCTTTGATGTTTAATATATCGTTTGGAGTAATAGATCCATCTGACATTGGCATACCAGCTTTAATAAAATCATTTTCTTGAACTAAAATCTGATTAGAAAGCTTTACAAGATATTTTTTAATGAGACCATTTTTAGACTCTACAATAATTTCACGATTACCTCTTTTAATTTTTCCAAAAGATACCACACCATCAATTGCACTAACAATAGCTGGGTTTGAAGGATTTCGAGCTTCAAATAGTTCAGTAACTCTAGGAAGTCCACCAGTAATATCACCTGCTTTTGCAGATTTTCTTGGAATTTTAACAAGTACTTTACCAATATTTATATCTTCACCATCATCAATCATTAAATGTGCTCCAACTGGTAAATTATATGATCTAATAATATTACCTTTTAAATCATTAATGTGTAAAGTTGGAATCAATTTTTTATTTCTAGATTCAGATATAACTTTTTCTTGGAAACCAGTTTGCTCATCAATTTCAACCTGATATGTTAAGCCTTGTTCAATGTTTTCAAAACTTACTTTACCAGCAAACTCGGAGATAATAACACCATTGTATGGATCCCACTGACAAACTAAGGTTTCAGCTTTAACTTTTTGTCCATTCTTAATGTAAACAAAAGAACCATAAGGTATATTGTTTGTACTTAAAACTAAGCCTGTTTTGGTATCTACAACTTTTAATTCAGATGTTCTTGAAATTACAACGTTAACGTCGTTGCCATCATTATCTTTACCTAAAACAGTTTTAAAGTCTTCAATTTCTGCTTTACCAGCAAATTTAGTTACTAATTTATTTTCTTCAGAAATATTACCTGCAATACCACCAACGTGGAAAGTTCTTAGTGTAAGCTGAGTTCCTGGTTCTCCAATAGATTGTGCTGCTACTACTCCAACAGCTTCACCTCTTTGAACAATCTTTCCAGTTGCTAAGTTTCTACCATAACATTTGGTACAGATACCTTTTTTAGCCTCGCAAGTTAACGCAGATCGAACATCAACTGCTTCAATTGAAGAATCTTCAATTTTAGCTGCAATTTCATCAGAAATGTGTTCACCAGCAGAAGCTAATAATTCTCCTGAGACAGGGTCAATTACATCTTGTAAAGATGTTCTACCAACAATTCTTTCCTTTAATTTTTCAACAACTTCCTCATTTTTCTTTAAGGCTGTGACTGATATGCCTCTTAAAGTACCACAATCTTCAGAACTAACTATTACATCTTGTGCAACATCAACTAACCTTCTGGTTAAATATCCTGCATCGGCTGTTTTAAGAGCAGTATCTGCTAGACCTTTTCTTGCACCGTGAGTAGAAATAAAATACTCTAAAATTGATAAACCTTCTTTAAAATTAGAAAGAATTGGATTTTCAATAATTTCACCTCCACCAGCATTTGATTTTTTTGGCTTAGCCATTAATCCTCTCATCCCAGTTAATTGGCGAATTTGCTCTTTTGATCCTCTGGCTCCAGAGTCAAGCATCATATATACAGAGTTAAATCCTTGTTGATCTTCTCTAATCCTCTTCATAGATAACTCAGTTAACTCAGCATTAGTAGAAGTCCAGATGTCAATAACTTGATTGTATCTTTCGTTATTTGTTATTAGACCCATATTATAATTAGCCTTAATAGCGTCAACCTCTTTATTTGCTTTAGCTATCATAGTATGCTTTTCTGGTGGTATAATAATATCACCTAAACTAAAAGATAATCCACCTTGAAATGCAAATTTATATCCTAATGTTTTAATTTCATCAAGGAACGCAGCTGTTTCAGGTACACTTGTAACTTTAAGTATATCACCAATAATATCTCTTAGAGATTTCTTTGTTAAAACCTCATTAATATATCCAGCTACTGCAGGAACCTTTTCATTAAATAAAACTCTTCCTACTGTAGTTTCAATTATTTGTTTTACTAATTCTTTATTATCATTAAAGTCTTCAGTTTTAACTTTAATTGATGCATTTAAGTCAACTCTTTTTTCGTTGTAAGCTATTATAACTTCCTCAGGGGAATAAAATGTTAAACCCTCTCCAGTAACTTTAACTTGTTCTGTAGAAGTTTTGAGTTTGGTCATATAATATAAACCTAAAACCATATCTTGAGAAGGTACAGTAACAGGTGATCCATTTGCTGGATTTAGAATATTATGGGAAGCAAGCATTAGTAACTGAGATTCAAGAATTGCTTCAGGTCCTAACGGTAAATGAACAGCCATTTGATCTCCATCAAAATCAGCATTAAATGCTGTACATACTAATGGGTGTAATTGAATAGCTTTTCCCTCAATTAATTTAGGCTGAAATGCTTGTATACCAAGTCTGTGTAGTGTTGGAGCACGATTTAAAAGAACTGGATGTCCCTTTAAAACATTTTCTAATATACCCCAAACTACAGGCTCTTTTTTATCTATAATTTT
>JABHBC010000271.1 GCA_018674025.1 Flavobacteriaceae bacterium | reverse complement strand
CTTTATGAAACCTATTTCTTCTGGCTTAAGTTTACTAATTCTATCTCTTACCCTTCTATCTGGGTCTTGAATGTTTCTAGAACGAACATCCATCTGAGAATTTGGCTGAAAAGCATTAAAATATAAATGATAAAAAACTCTTGATATTGTGTCAGAAGAATTGTTGGTATAAACAAGCTCTTGTGTTCCTGAATAGCTTCTGTTTTCAGCATCAACGTCAATTACCATTTTATAAGACACATGTTGTTGCCACTTACCGTTGTCTTTGTTAGAGCAAGAACAAACCAAAAAAATCAAAAATATGGTTCTAAAAAATTTCATCACATTTTAAAGTTTGGTTAACACGCACACCTTTTTCTGTCCTTTTTAATGAAACAACCTCATTAACACTATCGTGCTCAAGAAGCAAAAGAACGTTGTTATCTGCCGCGTAATTTAAAAATAAATCTTTTTCTTTAAGTGTTGTCAAAGGCCTAACATCGTAACCCATCACATAAGGCAAAGGAACATGGCCAGCAGTAGGAATAAGGTCTCCGGCAAAAGCGATTTTTTGACCCTTATATGAAATGATAGGCAGCATTTGCTTCTCAGTATGTCCGTCTGCGTAAAAAACCTCAAAGCCAAGCTCATCGACAAAAGAGAACTGGCCGCCTGATGTAGGAATAAAGTTTAAGTTTCCTGTTTCTTCAATTGGCAAAAGGTTTTCTTTTAAAAAAGAAGCAACCTCTCGTTTGTTTGGATTAATAGCCCAGTTCCAATGTTTTTTATTAGTCCAATAAATTGCATTTTTAAAAACAGGCTCGAAGCCAGAACCACTTCTTTTGATAGCCCCACCACAATGGTCAAAATGAAGGTGAGTAAAAAAAACATCAGTTACGTCATCTATAGAAAAGCCCACTTTTTTAATTGAGCGCTCTAATGTGTCTTCGCCCCATAAAGAGTAATAGCTAAAAAATTTTTCACTTTGTTTGTTTCCCATTCCTGAGTCAATTAAAATAAGTCTTTTACCGTCTTCAATTAACAAGCAACGAGCAGCAATATCAATCAAGTTGTTTTGGTCTGCAGGGTTGGTTTTATTCCAAATTGTTTTTGGAACAGCACCAAACATTGCCCCGCCGTCTAATTTAAAATTTCCAGCATTAACAGGATATAGATTCATTTAACAAGATTATTTACTATTTTTATAAATATAAAACAATATTTTGAAGAAGTTAGAAAGAAGTTTGTCTTTACCAGCGGTCATTGCAATTGGCCTTGGAGGAATGCTTGGGACAGGGATTTTTGTATTACCCGGTCTTGCAGCAACTAAGATCGGAGCATCTCTTTGGCTGGCTTATTTAGTTGCGGCTATTTGTATTTTACCCGCCGCATATTCAAAATCTGAGCTAGCTACGGCAATGCCAAGTTCTGGGGGAGCTTATGTCTTTATTGAAAGAGCATTTGGGCCTTTGTTTGGAACAATTTCTGGGCTTGGCCTTTGGATTGCTCTTGTTTTAAAATGTGCTTTTGCTCTTGTTGGAATAGGCGCTTATGTGCTTGTGGTTTTAGACATGGATAGTGAAGCAATTACAAAATCAGTAGGACTAGGTTTTTTGTTTTTAGTTTTTCTGTTAAATATTGTTGGCGCTAAAAAAGCAGGAAACTTTCAGTCTTATGCTGTTTTGGTTGCTCTTTTGGTACTAGCAGCCCTTTTTGTATTGGGCATCCAATCGATGGACCAAACGACTCCTTTTTTTGCCAAATTAAAAGAAGAAGCGGTTGAGTTAGCAGGATATAAAGATTTTGTTTTTGCCGTTGCGTTTGTTTATCTGTCATATTCAGGAGTAACTAAAGTGGCAGCAATTGCAGAAGAAATCAAGAACCCAGACAAAAACTTACCTCTTGGAATGATTTTATCTCTTTTTATTATTACAACAATTTATGTTCTAATCTCTTTTGTTTTAACAGCAAACGTTAGCCTTGCTGAATTAGCGGGGAATTACAACCCCATACATACGTTAGCATTAGACCTAAACGTGTCTTCATATGAAGTAAGCGGCATTCATGTTGTGGGCGCTTTTATCGCTTTAATTGCAGTGCTCACGCTTCTCTCAACGGTAAATGCTGGCGTCCTTGCCTCTTCAAGGTTTCCTTTTGCAATGTCAAGAGATGGGCTTCTCCCAAAATTTTGGAGCCAGGTCCATAAAAAGTTCTTAACACCAATAAACACGATTGCAATAACTTGCGTTGCTATTGCTCTTGTTGTCTTGTTTCTAGATGTTTTTGAGATTGCCAAGCTCGCCAGTGCATTTAAAGTAATGATGTTTATTTCTGTGAATCTAGCGGTAATTGTACTAAGAGAAACGTCAGCACAGTGGTACCAGCCAAAATACAAATCTCCGCTATATCCCTGGGTTCAAATTTTTGGGATTTTAACAGGGTTTGTTCTTCTTTTTTACCTTGGGCTCACACCTTTTCTTGCAATTGGCGCAATTTTCTTGCTTGGCGCAATAATTTATACGTTTTCGAACAAAGAAAACACCAGAACAGGAGTTTTGAAAAAATACGGACATAGGCCAGCCCTTTATCTTTTTTACACGAAGAAACAGCAACAAGAAATTGAAGTCAAAAGAATTGAAGAGGAAGATAAAAATTTAGACGGCTCTTTAAACCCCGAAGCGGGTGTTGTCGTCCCCCTTTTAGGAAACGAACAATCAGCAGAAATGCTAGTTGAAATTGCCGCGGCAATAAATAAAAAAGAAACAATACAAGCGGTTAACATTACAGAGGTTCCAAATCAAACTTTTTTAGACGCCTTTATGAAAAATGATCCAAAAATTCTTTCTTTAGAAAGAAGAATTTCAGGACTTTCTAAAAGCAAAAACATAAGCGTAGACTTTGAGGCTGTTGTAACTCACGAACTTTCAGACACAATAGATCAGCTAGGAAGTCAAACTAACTGCGACTGGCTTGTAATGGGCTGGAACGGAAGAGCCCACAACGGAATATTGGTAAGCAACCCAATTGGCTGGCTTCTTACAAATATTAAGTCTGATTTTGCGCTATTTAAAGACAACGGAGTCAGGTATATAAACAAGGTTCTTTTAGCCTTAAGACCAGGAAGAAAAGACAAAAACTTTTTAGCAGTAGCTGAGAGAATTTGTGCTTTCTATGGAGCAGAGCTTACTCTTTTGCATGTTGTTTCAGAGCACACTCCAGATGACGAAACACAAGCTATTAGAAAAAAATCTCTTAGCCTTGTTTCAAAAATCAAAACCACCAGCGACGTGCAAATACTAAAAAGCAATAACTCAATAGAGACAATTTCAAATCAGTCTGCAGGATATGACCTTCTTATACTAGGAACTCCGCAAAAGGATAATTGGATAAGCGTTTTGTTTGGAACAGGAAAAGACAAGTTTACAGAAAAGTCAGCGTGTTCGGTGTTAAGGCTAACAATGAAGGACTAGTCATTTAATTTTAATACAGCCATAAAAGCTTCTTGAGGAATTTCCACATTTCCTACCTGGCGCATACGCTTCTTTCCTTTCTTTTGCTTTTCTAAAAGCTTTCTTTTTCTTGAAATATCACCACCATAGCACTTTGCGGTAACATCTTTTCGAAGCGCTTTTATGGTTTCTCTAGAAATTATTTTTGCCCCAATAGCAGCCTGAATAGGAACATCAAATTGCTGACGAGGAATAAGTTCTTTCAATTTTTCGCACATTTTTTTACCTATTGATTGAGCACTACTCGAGTGTATTAGGGCCGAAAGCGCATCAACAGGCTGAGAGTTTAATAAAATATCCACTCTTACTAATTTAGAAATTTGCATACCTATTGGTGAATAATCAAAAGAAGCATAACCTCTAGACACGGTTTTTAGCCTGTCATAAAAATCAAATACAATTTCGGCTAGCGGCATATCAAAAGTCAGCTCAACCCTTTGGGTAGTTAAATATGTTTGGTTTTTTATCAAACCTCTTTTGTCTATACATAGCGACATAACGTTACCAACATAATCGGCTTTTGTAATAATTGTAGCCTTAATAAACGGTTCTTCAACCCTGTCAAGAGTAGAAGGGTCAGGCAGGTCTGAAGGGTTATTAACAGTTACGGGCAAGTCCATATTTTTTCTAGTATAGGCTAAGTACGAAACGTTGGGAACCGTTGTAATTACTGTCATTCCGAACTCTCTTTCGAGTCTTTCTTGAATAATTTCCATATGCAGCATCTCTAAAAAACCACACCTAAAACCAAAACCAAGAGCGGCTGAGCTTTCAGGAATAAAAACCAATGACGCATCGTTTAGCTGAAGCTTTTCCATAGAGTTTCTAAGCTCTTCGTAGTCTTCTGTGTCTACAGGGTAAATGCCTGCAAAAACCATAGGCTTTACATCTTCAAAACCTTCAACAGCATTTAAAGTAGGGCTTTTTGAGTCGGTAATTGTGTCTCCAACCTTTACTTCTTTAGCCTCTTTAATCCCTGTTATTAGATAACCAACATCTCCAGCAAAAATTTCAGGCTTTGGGCTTTGTTTTAGATTCAAAGTTCCTACTTCGTCAGCTCCGTATGTTTTTCCTGTGGCAATAAATTTAATCTGTTGGTTTTTTTTAATACTACCATTAATTACTCTAAAATATGTTTCCACACCTCTAAAAGGATTGTAAACAGAGTCAAATATTAGCGCCTGCAAAGGTTCATCATAGTTTCCTACAGGGGCAGGGACAACATCAATAATTGCATTTATAATATCTTCTATCCCAAGACCTGTTTTTGCGCTAGCAGGAATAACCTCTTCCGCTTTACACCCGAGCAAATCAACAATGTCATCTGTAACCTCCTCCGGATTAGCGCTTGGTAAATCTACTTTGTTTAAAACAGGAATTATTTCTAAATCATTTTCAAGCGCTAAATACAAATTAGAGATGGTTTGCGCCT
>JABHBC010000033.1 GCA_018674025.1 Flavobacteriaceae bacterium | reverse complement strand
TATCGGATTGGCTTCTGACAAAAGAGTTTCTAAAATGTTAGAAAAATATACCAAAGCCCATAGCTTAATGACGTTTTTAAAAAAAACAAGTGTTTCGGTCTCTGAAATTAACCCCGTTTTAGAAAAAAAAGAATCAGCACCTGTAAAGCAGTCTGGCAAAATAGATAAAATTCTGTCAAGACCGAATATTGATTTTGATGACTTAAGAACAATTAAAACCGTCGATGATTACTTGTCCGACAACAATTTGAATAAAGAGGTTATTGATCAAGCAGAAATACAAATAAAGTATTCCGGTTATATCTTAAAAGAAAAAAACAACGCAGACAAATTAAACAGACTTGAAAATGTTAAAATTCCAAAAGACTTTAATTTTCAAGAAATCAAGTCTATGAGCATAGAGGCGCGTCAAAAATTAACGGACATAAGGCCGGTTAACATCTCTCAGGCATCAAGAATTAGCGGAGTTTCTCCAAATGATATTTCTGTTTTATTAGTTTATATGGGCAGGTAGTGTTCCACGTGAAACAATTTAGAATGAGTAACTACAAACACATACTAACCACAAAAGATTTCCTTGTAACAGGCGACACATTTGAGATTTCTAAAAACCTAGAAACAGGAATTTTAGAAACCCTTCCTAAGCCTAATCAATCCGACCTGCATAAATATTATGACTCCAAGAACTATATATCCCATAATCAAAAACCTTCAAGTTTTTTTTCTTTTTGCTACAGGCAGATAAGGTCTGTTTCTACGGCACAAAAAATAAAAATTTGTAGCAAACAACTTGATCAGAAAGGCTGCAAAAAAGAAGTTCGTGTTTTAGATGTAGGTTGCGGCGCGGGGTATTTTTTAATTAAGTGCTTAGAGAAAGGCTGGATTGTCAAAGGGGTTGAAAATAATAATAACGCAAAAAACATGTTGCCTCCAGAAATTTATAAACATGTTTATGATGGGTTTGAGACTTTAAAAAGCCAGCTAGAAAAGTTTGATATAATTACAATGTGGCACTCATTGGAGCACCTGCATGATCTAAACGGTTCGATTGAAGACATGAAAAAGTTATTACGCCCCAACGGCACAATTGTAGTGGCTTGCCCAAATCACAAGTCTTTTGATGCAGCTTTTTATAAAGAAAATTGGGCGGCATACGACGTGCCAAGGCACTTATGGCATTTTAATAAAAAATCTATGAAAGGTTTGTTTTTGCTTCACAATTTTCAACTTACAAAAACATTTCCAATGTACTGGGATTCATTTTTTGTTTCAATTCTCTCAGAAAAAATATTGCGTAGGACTTTGCCTTTTTTTAGAGGTTTGACAATTGGTTTAATATCAAACATAAAGGCTAAAATTTCTGGAGAATACTCTTCCATAATATATGCTCTAAGGAACAAAACTTAAAATAATACAGCCTATTACCCTTACTTGTTGTTTAACAGCTCTATTTATTTGTTTTTGTCAAAACGGTCTTAAAACACCCTTATTTTGACTTGTTTTTTTTACTTAAAAAAGCTTAGCGTGTTTTTTAAGATTCTAAACTCAAATGATTTACCACGAATCATCTCACCATCTGCTTGAGCAAAATCACCCCCATTGATTATTTCAACATTAAGTTTTTTTGTTTTGTAAGAGCTGACCTTTTTGTTTTTAAAAAGGCTCCCGTTAAAAAGTCTTGGAATGCTTTTAATGACATCAAGTTTAGTAAAGCCCTCTGCTAGAGTTATATTTAAAAACCCATCATTGTGCTTAGGATCTTTTGCAAGCATCATCCCTCCTCCAGTATATTTACAAATCCCCACTCCTAGCATAAAGGCAGACACAGTTTTTTTACTTGAATTAATTTTAATATTTAATTTGATGTTTTCAAACGAAATAAAATTTCCAATTGCTGCAATCAGATAAGATAAGGGGCCAAGGAATTTGTATTTTTCTATTTTTGAAATTACATACCCATCAAACCCTACCCCTGCATAATTTATAAAATAAACAGCCTTCCTCGCACCGTTTAATATTCTTAGCTCACCAACATCTTGTTGATCAACATTTTCTTTAGCGATTATGCTTATGGCTTTTTTGTAATTTGTTGGAATGTTATGATGTCTAGCCCAGTCATTTCCCGTGCCCATAGGAATTAAGCCAATAACAATATCTTTTGGGTTGACACCTGTTTGATTTAAAATCCCGTTCACCAAATTATGAACTGTTCCGTCTCCGCCAATACAAATAATACGTCTGAAGCCTTGCTGTATTCCTTTGCCGACCAAAGACTTTGCGCTCACTTGTGGTGAAGTTTTGTTTAGCCTTCCAAAAATGTTGTTTTCTTTAAGGCATTGACTAATTTTAGTTAGTTTTTTTTTTGAGAT
>JABHBC010000270.1 GCA_018674025.1 Flavobacteriaceae bacterium | reverse complement strand
GAAAGAAAGTATAATCCATTTTATTATGCTTTAGGAAACTATGATTTTCAAAGTGATCAGTACACTTTAATAGCTTTAAATCCAAATCAAGGAACAGAATATTTAGAGTACAATGAAGGGAATAAAGTTATTACCAATGCTACTTATTTTGAAGCCTCATTAAATTATAACACAACTATTGATGACATCCACGAAATATCTGGGATGATAATAGGGATCTCTAGAGAATTAAAGTATGCAAATGCTGGAGACCTTCAAAGGTCTTTACCATATAGAAACTTGGGAGTTTCAGGTAGGTTTACGTATGCTTATGATGAAAGATATTTCTCTGAATTTAATTTTGGATATAATGGCTCTGAAAGATTTGCAAAGTCTGAAAGATTTGGGTTTTTCCCATCATTTGGTTTTGGCTGGTACATGTCTAACGAAGATTTTATGAGTTCTACTAGTGATGTAATCACAAAATTAAAATTAAAAAGTACTTATGGTTTAGTTGGAAATGATCAAATTGGTAGTGCAGAAGATAGA
Organism: Flavobacteriaceae bacterium; assembly: GCA_018674025.1. Taxonomy (GTDB): domain Bacteria; phylum Bacteroidota; class Bacteroidia; order Flavobacteriales; family Flavobacteriaceae; genus SGZJ01. The sequence continues at coordinate 11,225 of JABHBC010000270.1, read as the reverse complement.
TTTTTTTACATTTCTCAGGTTAACCTAAATGATGGTTCAATGGGAGCCCCATTTGGAAATGAATTTAGCAACTATATTAATGGAGTAAGTATTGACCGATATGCAAATGATCAAATAACATGGGAAAAAGCAAAAATGTTAAATGTAGGTTTTGAATTAGGACTATTTGGCAAAGTAGACATTCAAGCTGATTATTTTACAGAATACAGATCTAATATACTAATGGATAGAGCACAAGTGCCAGCATCAATGGGCCTTCAGTCACCCATAAGAGCAAATGTTGGGGAAGCTTCATCCAAAGGTTTTGAGATGTCTTTAGACTATAAAGATAATATCACTAATGATTTTTTTGTAGCAGTTAGAGCTAATTTTTCTTTCGCAACGAGTAAATATGAAGTCTTTGAAGAATTAGACTATGTAAGTGCAGGACTTCCATGGAGATCTAGAATTGGCCTTAACTTATCTCAACCTTTTGGTTATATAGCAGAGCGATTATTTATAGACGAAGCAGACATTGCAAATTCTCCAATTCAGACTTTTGGAGATTATATGGCTGGGGACATAAAATACAAAGACATTAATAATGACGGAATCATTGATATTAATGATGAGGTTCCAATAGGATATCCAACAACTCCTGAAATAATTTATGGTTTTGGAACATCTGCTAGTTACAGAAACTTTGATTTTTCATTTTTCTTTCAAGGTTCTGCTAGATCATCATTTTTTGTCGATGCATATAATACTTCCCCATTTATTGATACAAGCGGAAGTGCCATTGGAAACAACGCATTACTTTCTGCATGGGCTAATGATCATTGGTCTGAAAACGATAGAAACCTCTATGCTTCATGGCCTAGATTATCAGATCAGCTAATTGACAATAACAATAGAAATAGTACATGGTGGTTAAGAGATGGGGCTTTTTTAAGATTAAAGTCAATTGAATTTGGCTATTCTTTTACAGATAAGTTGACGGAAAAACTTGGGTTTTCAGCAGGCAGAGTATATGTCAGTGGAACTAACTTATTAACTTTTAGTAAATTTAAATTATGGGATATAGAAATGGGTGGAAATGGCTTAGGATATCCTATTCAAAAGGGAGCTAACTTGGGATTAAATATAAATTTTTAATTATTTAAAATGAAAAATTATTACTTCATATTAATTATACTTTTTTCTTCTTGTAAGGATGATTATCTTGATGTTATTCCTGATAACATTCCAACAATAGATATAGCTTTTAATAACAGAGCAACTGCTTTAAACTTTTTAGCAACTTGTTATACATATATTCCAGAACATGCGAATGTAGTTCAGAATTTCTCAATGCTTGCCGGAGATGAAGTTTGGTATTACGCAGAGAATGATTTTTACATGAATAATGAAACGAGTTTTAGACTTGCAAAGGGAATGCAAAACGTTTCTAGTCCTTACTTAAACTATTGGGAGGGAGGCAGAGGAGCTCCTCATAGTTTATTTAACGCACTTAGAGATTGCAACATATTTTTAGACAACTTAGTTACAGTTCCTGGTTTGGAAGAGCAAGAAAGACTTAGGTGGCTTGATGAAGTTAAAGTATTAAAGGCATTTTATCACTTTTGGCTTTTGCAAATGTATGGTCCAATTCCAATTGTTGAAAACAATATAAGTGTCGGAGCAAGTGCTGAAGAAACCAATGTATTTAGAGACCCTGTTGATGATGTTGTAAATTATTTAGTTCAACTACTGGACGAAGTAATTGAAGGTGAGAATTTACCTGGAGTTATTAATTACATATATACCGAACAAGGAAGAGTTACAATGCCAGTTGCAAAGGCATTAAAAGCAAAGATTTTAGTTTTAAATGCTAGCCCTATTTTTAATGGTAATGAAGATTTTAATACCCTTGTTGATAGTCAAGGAAATAGTCTAGTCAATCAAACTTATGACCCTCAAAAATGGGTACTTGCAAAAGATGCATTATATGACGCTATAGAAAGTGCTGAGTCTAATGGCCATCAACTTTATGAGTTTACCCAACAAATCCCTATTAATGGAGAGCTCAGTGAACAAGTAATTGAAGAGTTAAGTCAAAGAGCCGCAATAACTGAGTCATTTAACCCCGAAATTATATGGGCATACGGACCAGAATGGACTGGAGATTTACAAATGTGGTGTCAACCAAGATGGACTGCTGACCACTCTGCATTATTTGGATATACTAAAAAATCACACGCTCCAACTCTTAATATGGTAGAAACTTTTTACTCTAAAAATGGTGTACCATTAAATGAGGACATTTATTGGAATTACTCAGAAAGATATGATGTTGTTTCAACTCCTCTATTGGATGATAATGGTGAAAATTATCACGAGTTTTACATAGAAGATAACTATAGTACAGCCAAGCTACACACCTACAGAGAACCTAGGTTTTATTCTACAATTGGATTTGATGGTGGTAAATGGTTTTCGTTAGAAACAACCAATATTAATAATATTCCTTATTTAGACGCTAAGGCAGGAGCACTGTCTGGAAAACAAGGTTTTGAAATTTATTCAATAACTGGATATTTCGCTAAAAAATTAGTTCATTATGAAAATGTAATTTCACAAGAAGGCTCAACAATTAAAGGTTATTCTTTTCCAATTATTAGATTATCGGATTTATATTTAATGTATTCAGAGGCTTTAAATGAAGTTAAAGAATCACCTGATTCAGAGGTTTATGAATATATACAAAAAGTTAGAGATAAAGCAGGGCTTGATGATGGAGGAGACCTAGTTAATACTTGGCAACTTTACTCTAGTAATCCTTCTAAACCAAGTTCAAAAGATGGAATGAGAGATATTATACATCAAGAAAGAATGATTGAACTAGCGCTAGAGGGTCATCGATATTGGGATTTGCGTAGATGGAAATTAGCAGATGAATACTTTAGCCAACCTATAAGAGGCTGGAATATCTTTAGACCTGATGTAGAAGGGTTTTATGAAGTAGAAAACATATATTATAGAAACTATTTAATTAAGGATTATCTATGGCCAATTAGCCAAAATGAATTATTGAGAAACCCAAATTTAGTTCAAAATCCTGGATGGTAATAAAATTATTTTATGATAAATAAAGAAAAAAAATACAATATGAGATTTATTTCAGCTTTTTGCGTTTTATCTCTTGCTATAATGTTAATTAACTGCTCTGAAGACCCAATTCACAGTGCAAATGGGTCTGACGGAATTCCACCAGGAAAAGTTACAGTTAACTCAATAGAAAACATTGCAGGAGGAGCAATTATAAAATTTACTCCTCCTACAGATGAAGATTTACTATACATTAAAGGTTCTTATGATGACGAGAACGGGACCCAAAAACAGGTTATTGTTTCCTCATTTATAGATACCTTAGGAATAACAGGCTTTGGTCAAGTTGGTCAGTATCCAGTCGAAATCCGAGCTGTTGATATAGGAGATAATGAATCCGAAGCTGTAACTGTTGAAATATCTCCACTGGAAGCGCCGATACATGCAATTTTAGAATCAATCGAAGGATTAGAAGATTTTGGAGGTATAAATATTTCATATTTAAATCCAACTAGAGCTGAAGTTTCACTTAATATGTCTGTTCAAAACTCAGAAGGTGAATTAGAATTTAAGGAGTCCTTTTACACAAGTCAAGCAAATAGTTCTTACAGTTTTAGAGGTTATGATCCAGAGCCAACAATATTTGTAATTTACGTGGAGGATAGATGGGGCAATCAAACTACAAGGCGCTCATTTGAAGTTACTCCACTGGAAGATATTTTTTTAGAAAAAGTTTATTGGTCTGTAGAGTCAATGCCGGGTGACGAAAGCTTTAGTGAATATGGTTTTTCAGCTAATCAAATATGGGATGGATCATGGAGTAATCAATGGAATTGTGGTCATACTAGCTTCTTACCATTACCTCACCAATTAACACTTGATTTAGGTCAAACAGCAAAATTAAATAGATTTAAACTATACCAAAGAGGAGGTAGTGAATTATACAAGCACGGAAATCCTAAAAGGTTTAAAATTTATGGGAGAGAAAATTTAAATAGTCTGCCAATATATGACCCTGATAGTCCTGGTGATGGATGGATAGACTTGGGTTATTTTGAATCATTTAAACCCTCTGGATTACCTCCAGGATCAAACACTGCAGAGGATTATGAATATCAAGACAATGGAGAAGATTTTGTGTTTTCCTTTGATGCTCGCCAATATGACATTAGATATATCCGATTTGTAAACCTTGAATCTTGGAATAACCAAATGGTTTCTGTAATTGGAGAGCTTTCATTTTGGGGAACAGTAATTAATTAACTAAAAAAAACATGTTAAATAAATTAGCATACATATTACAAAATTTTAAATTTTTATATCTAGTTTTAGCTAGTTCATTAATTTATATCTCCTGTAGTGATATGGATTCCATTCATGAAGAATACTTAAATGGAGAGATTATATATGCTGGTAAACTCGATACTCTTAAAATTAGACCTGGTTATTACCGAGCACAATTAGAAGGGTACACACAATTTTTAGGAACTTCTAATCAAATTACAATTGAATATGATGATCAAATAATAAGCTACCCAATTGAAGAAAATTTATCTGAAATATTCTCTGTCATAATTGAAGATTTAGACGAAGGTAGTTATGAATTTAATGTTTACACTCAAGATCCTAATGGAAACTTGTCTATTTCTCAAATAGTTGCAGGAAATGTTATTGGGGATGAATTTATCTCAGACCAAAACCCTCGAGAGATTTTAGATTATTCTTTCGAACCGGAAGGGAATTATGTGAACTTTTATGGAAATGCAGAATCAGAGTTCGTAATATATACTTTAATAGATTACGAAAATGAAGAAAATGAAACTATTAGAGACACCTTATTTTATGAAGATAACAGAGTCAAATTAATTAATTTAAAGCCATTTGGCAGTATGATAACTACTTCTGTAATACAATCTGGACTATTTGGAATAGACTCGATTGCATTAGAACCTTTAGAATACACCCTGCCTGACCTTCCATATACAGAAATTAATAAAGATTTTATTACATTAGTTAATATGCCAAGTGATAATCCTGGCACTTATAATGGAGCAGATCCAAATCAGTACCTTTTTGATGGAGATGGGTTTACAGAGGCTAATACTTTTAACACATTTCATTCTGGTCCTAATAGCATACCACATCATTTTACTGTAGACTTAGGGGTTAAAACAGACCTAAGAAAAGTCAAACTGAACTTAGTTGACCCAGTTATAAATTCAGAAAACAACCCAACTGAAATACAAATATGGGGTAGAGATAATTTAAATTTTGCTGAAACCGCATCAAGTGATGAAGCTCAATTTATTAATGCTAGCTGGCAATTGTTATACGAGGGTGAAATTGATGGCTTAAATGAAAATAGCCACAGTTTTATTATACCACCAGCTTCAAGTCAAATGCGATATATTCGATATAGAGTAACAGGATCAGTTGGGGGTCAAAGCGCACAGTTAAAAGAGCTAACCTTCTATGGAGAAAACACAGAAGCTATTGAATTAGAAAGAAACAATTTCCAATTAGTTGGTATGCCAAGTGATAATCCAGGAAATTTTTATAACGCAAATCCTTCCCAATATTTATGGGATAATAACACTTTTTGGTCTGGAGATTCTAACGGCTATCACTCTGGGGAGAACTCAGTTCCAGGGCATTTCACTATTGATCTTGGTGTCACAACTCAATTAGCTAAAGCAAAGATACATCACAGACCGACTTGGAGTTTTGTTGGGAATAATCCAACACAAATTGAAATTTGGGGTAGAGAAGATATCGATAATGCTGAAACATTGCCAGTTTTTGAAAGTTCTGGAAATAATGTTATTTCAGACCCTGTTTTGACATCTGATTTTGAAAATGCAGGTTGGCAACTAATAACATCCCAAGCAATAAATGGTGCTAGTTCAGATTTTTCTGAATTCGATATTCCTGCAGGACCCATGATTAGATATATTAGAATTAGGTTTGTTTCTACAGTTGATGGAAGTGCATGTCAATTTATTGAAATGGAATTTCGTGGAATGGGAGCAATTCCAGCTAACTAGTTAAACTCAATTAAATTGAAGCATAAAAGAACAATATTTTATATTTTATTTTTATTTTTTTCTTCTACTTTTTCTCAGCAATTGTCTGAAATTGTAGATACTCGAATTGGAACTAAAGGGGAGTCATTAGCTTGTGGCTATTCTTTTATTGGAGCTACATATCCTTTTGGTATGGTTCAATTTACTCCAAGTTTTTTTTCACCACAAAAGGGTTTTGTTGTTACTCAGCTCAGTGGAGCAGGTTGTTCAAATATGGGCAATTTTCCAGTTGTACCCATCGCTGGTAATTTAGAAGATTCTCCATTTGACATGAACTCACTCGAACCTTTTACAGAAATTAACAGTTCATCTGCGGGATATTTGTCAGTTAATTCAAAAAAAGATATTACTAGTAGATTAACGGTCACTAAAAGATCTGCTATAGCCCAGTTTGACTTTACAAATTCTAAAAATGGTACAATAATTATAGGATCTGGAGTTAACTCTTCAAATGAAAAATATATTAAAAATTCTTTTGTAAATATTACCTCAAACTCAACTTGTGAAGGATTCACAGAAGGAGGGGAATTTTGTGGAACTGAAACTCCATATAAAGTTTATTTTGCAGCAGAATTTGACAGACCTGCAAATGAATTAGGAACTTGGAGGGGAAATGAAATAACAAAAAACCTTACTAATGATGGGCAAAACTCTGGCGCTTTTTTCACATTTAATACTGATAATAATAAAGAAGTTAATTATAGAATAGCTATATCTTTTGTTTCTATAGAAAATGCTAAGGAAAATTTAAAGTCAGAGAATTTAAACACATCTTTTGAACAATACTTAACTAACACTCAAAAGGTTTGGAATAATCATCTAAGTAAAATAAAAATTTCCACAACTAATGAAGATAAAAAAGTTCAGTTTTATACAAATTTTTATCATTCTTTGATTCACCCTAATATTGTTAGCGATGTGAATGGAGACTATATGGGTGCTGATTTTAAAGTTTATAATAATCCAAAGGGGAAAGAACATTATAGTTCTTTCAGTGTCTGGGATACCTATCGAACTCAGGCTCAATTACTAGCAATCTTATTCCCAAAAGAAAGTAGTGAAATGATGCAATCTCTGGTTAACTTTGCTGAGCAAGCTGGTGGATATGGAAGATGGATATTAGCAAATATTGAAACTGGAATTATGCAAGGAGACCCCACTCCAATACTAATTTCTAATTCATTTGCTTTTGGAGCCAAAGATTTTGATCATAAAAAGGCATATAAGTATATGTATAATGGTGCTATGGTGCCAAGAGTTAATTCTCAAAAACAAGAAATTAGACCTTATCTCACAGAGTACATTAATAATGGCCACACATTTGCCTCTATGATGCTTGAGTACACTTCTTCCGATTTTGCCATAGGTCAGTTTGCGCTTCAGGCATTAAATAAAAAAAATGATGCTAAACTTTTTATAGATAGATCTCAAAATTGGAATAATATTTATAACCCGAAAATTAAATGGCTGAATTCTAAATATCCAAACAATGTTTGGAAAGATATTACTCACGATTGGCGTGAAGGAACTTATAAAAATTATTTCTGGATGGTTCCGTATAATCTTAGAGGTTTAATTGATAAAATTGGCGGGAATGAATTTGCTGAAAAAAGATTAGACACTCTTTTTACTAGACTAGATGCTAAATATGAAGATGATTGGTTTGCCGCAGGTAATGAACCTGACTTTCAGGTACCTTGGACCTACAACTGGATCAATAAACCAAACAAAACTTCACAGACGATTTCAAGAATTTTAAATGAACAGTATAATAGTAGTGTTTCTGGCTTGCCAGGAAATGACGACCTTGGGACCATGGGTGCCTGGTATGTATTTGCTTCAATTGGGCTGTATCCAATGATTCCAGGAGTTGGGGGCTTATCGATAAATATACCAGCATTTGAAAATATTTCTATTAATTTACCTAATAATAAAATCTTAAAAATCAATAAAACAGGACCTGAAAATTTCTTTATTAAATCTTTATCTTTTAATGATGAGCCTCATAACTCAACTTGGATAAACTGGAATAAGATTAGAGACGGAGGGTTTTTGTCATTTGAAACAGCAAATAATAATCAATCAAATTGGGGTGTAAATGAATTACCCCCTAGTTTTAAATAACAATTAAATATGATGTCATTAATAAAAAAAATATCACTACCATTAATACTAGCTCTAGTTATAATTTCCGTTTGGTCTTTTACAAAACCTTTTAACTCTAATAAAGGTCTTATTGAATATGTTGATCCATTTATTGGTTCTGGAGGTCATGGACATGTCTTTGTTGGGGCAACCGTGCCTTTTGGTGGAGTTCAAGTTGGACCAACAAACTTTAACAAGGGGTGGGACTGGTCCTCTTCTTATCATCACACAGATAGTATTGTAAAAGGGTTCTGTCATTTAAATGTTAGCGGTACTGGTATGTCAGATTTAGGAGAACTTACTATTATGCCTGCAACTGGTGAATTAAAATACAATGCAGGAAATCAAGATAACCATATGTCCGGGTACTCTTCACTGTATAGAAAAAATACTGAGATTAACACTGTCGGTTATTATAAAGTAGATCTTGAAAGATATGACATTAATGTTGAATTAACAGCTTCTGAAAGAGTTGGATTTCATAGATATACTTATCCTAATTCAGATAATTCAAGAGTAATAATTGATTTAGGAGAAGGTAGCGCTGATAGGCCTACGGAAACTTACTTGAAAAAAATAGATGATACTACTTTTGAAGGTTATAGATTTTCATCAGGATGGGCTCGAGATCAAAGAGAATATTTTACTCTAGTTATTTCTAAACCAGTAAAAGATTTTATTTTATATGACGGGGGTAATAAACATGATACTGATGAGTTAAAAGGTGAATTTGTTAAAGGGTTTTTAGAATTTGAAACTAAAAAAAATGAAGAAATATATGTAAAAATGGGAGTATCTACAGTTAGCTCCAAAAACGCCCTAGAAAATTTAAATTCTGAAATACCTCATTGGGATTTTGATAAAGTTAAACTTGAGGCAGAGAATAAATGGAATCAAGAACTCTCAAAAATTAATATTAAAACAGAAGATTTAAAACGTAAAAGAGTTTTTTATACTGCAATGTATCACACCATGATTGCACCAAATTTATATCAAGATGTAAATGGTGAATATAGAGGAACAGATAAGGTGGTTTACAAAGACACTACTTTTACTAACTACACTTTATTTTCTCTATGGGATACCTACAGAGCTGCTCATCCATTATATACAATTACACATCCAGAAAGAGTCAGTGATATGGTAAACTCTATGTTAAAAATATTTGATCATCAAGGAAAATTACCAATATGGCATTTAAGAGGAAATGAAACAAATACTATGCCTGGTTACAGTGGAATCCCGGTTGTTATTGACGCCTCTATGAAAGGTTTTGAAGGGATTGATTTGGAAGAAGTTTTTGAAGCTGTTAAAGAAAGTGCTACCGGTGATCACGAGCCAGGTGTAAAAAAATTAATGGAACTAGGTTATATCCCTGGAGACTATATGGTTGAATCTGTAGCAAGTTCTATGGAATATGCAATTGGAGATTGGGCTATTGCACAATTAGCCAAAAAATTAAATAAAGATGAAGATTATAATTATTTTATGAAACGCTCAAAAGCTTACAAAGAATATTTTGATAATGAAACTAGATTTATGAGAGGTAAGCTTACAGATGGTAGTTGGAGAACTCCTTTTGACCCTGTACGTGCTGAACATAGAGTAAATGATTATTGTGAAGGAAATGCATGGCAATACCTTTGGCTTGTTCCACAAGATCCGGAAGGACTTATTGAATTACTTGGAGGAGATGAAAAATACACAGAAAAATTGGATGAACTGTTTAGTATGTCATCAGAATTAGGAGAAGAAGCATCAATGGATATAACAGGAATGATTGGTCAATATGCACATGGAAATGAACCCAGCCATCATACTACATATATGTATGCCTACTCTGGACAACCTTACAAAATTGCGGATAAAGTAAGGTATATAAATAATGAACTGTATACTGATAAGCCTGACGGTTTATCGGGTAACGAAGATTGTGGTCAAATGTCAGCCTGGCATATCTTTTCTTCTTTAGGCTTTTATCCTGTAAACCCATCGAATGGAGCTTATGTATTTGGATCCCCTTTATTTGAAGAGGCATCAATAGTTTTACCTGAAAATAAAAAATTTACTATTATAGCAAAAGAAAATAGCGATCAAAATATTTATATTCAATCTGTAGAACTAAATGGTAAAGATTACAAATATTCTTATATAACACATAAAGATATTGTTAAAGGAGGTGAACTAATATTTAATATGGGCCCTAAACCAAATAAGAATTTTGGTAAAGAGAAAGAGTTTAGACCACAATCAATTGTATACTAAATAATTACGTAATGAAGAGATTTAGCATATTTTTAAACCTAGTATTTTTAATTTATTGTAATTGTATTTTTTCATTTCAGGAAGACTTCACTCAATTTGTTAACCCACTTATTGGCTCAGATTCTTCACATGAATTATCCAACGGAAATACCTACCCAGCGATTGCACTGCCATGGGGAATGAATTTTTGGACTCCTCAAACTGGTAAAATGGGAGATGGATGGATTTACACAGACAAAAATTCTGGCCTGGTAGGAATACGACAGACTCACCAACCCAGTCCTTGGATAAATGATTATGGAGCTTTTTCCATTATGCCAATCACAGGTGAATTAAGAGTTATCGAGAATGACCGAAGAACCCAGTATAAAAACATAAAAGTATTACCTCATCATTACAAAGTTGAACTAACGGATTCTAAAACAAGAGTAGAGTTAGCCCCAACTAAAAGATCAGCCCATTTTAAAATTCAGTTTCCAAAAAATATTAAATCTCATATAATAATTGATGCATTTTTTAAAAACTCAACAATTAAAGTTCTAAAAGAAGAAAGTAAAATTATTGGTATAGCAAAAAACAATTCAGGTGGTACTCCAGAAAATTTTTCAAATTATTTTATTATTGAGTTCAACACTCCTTTTGATGAATTTGGAACATGGAATGGTG
>JABHBC010000269.1 GCA_018674025.1 Flavobacteriaceae bacterium | reverse complement strand
TCAAATTAATGACTCTCATATAGGATTATTTATTCAGGCTAATGATACTCAATTTCCTGTTGCATATAGTGGACTTACTTTTGTCGATCCATCTGATGATTATGATTCTTTAAGAGATTTAGAGAGTTGTGAGGATTCAGGTTCTATCAAAGTAGAAACAAGTGCATTTGCTAGTTTTCAAGATCGATTATTACCAACAGATGGTAAGGGATCTATATCAGGAATTGTGACAAAAAGCTATAATGGAGATGATAGAGTTTTGGCCCTAAATAATATTGATGACATTAATTTTGATGGAGCAAGGTGCGATCCATTATTTTCAGATAACTTTTCTTCAAATAATTTAGATAATTGGACTCAATTTAGTGTTGAAGGTGAGCAAGTCTGGGGAATAACTCCTTATGGTAATCCAGCACCAAGCGCTCGAATTTCTGGATATGCTGGAGGAAATGTTGTAAATGAAGACTGGCTTATTTCGAATCCAATTGATTTAACAGGTCTTTCAATTGTGAAGCTAAATTTTCAAACTGTGGTTAGATATGGTGGACCAGCATTAGAAGTCTTTATGACAACTAATTATACTGGTGGAGACCCAAGTGATTCATCATGGACTCAGTTGGATGCAGTTTTAGATACAGATACAGGAAGCTGGTCTTCATGGACTGATTCTGGAGACTTGGATGTTTCTGCTGCTGCAGGTCAAAACTTATATATAGCTTTTAAATATACTTCTACATCGTCTGGCTCTGCAACATACGAGTTAGATAATGTTTTAGTTTCTGGTGAGTAAATTTGTTATACTTTTAGGGTTAAGTCTAATTAGTCTTAGTTGTTCTGACAATGATAATGACGATAATTCTTTTTGTATAGATGAAACATTACTAAACTTGGAGTCACCATGCCCTTTAGTTGTTATCCCAGTGTGTGGCTGTGATGGAGTAACTTATAATAATAGTTGTGAGGCTGTTTCCTATGGGGGCGTGACTGATTACTCAGATGGAACTTGTGATTAATTATTTTTTTAAGTATATATTGTGTCGAAATATTGACATACAATAATCATGTCTTTAGAAAATTCTTCTTTATGACCTTGCATTTCTCTTTTATAGTAGGCTTTATGTACTTTTTTCCAATAAGCTAAAGACTTATCTCCTTCTCCTTCTCTTTGGGCAAATTTTTCTGTTATTTCACTAAATTTAATTAACTCAATTTTAGTTGTTAAAATTATGGCTTGAGGTACCTTATTCCAATTTGTAATTATATTTAAATCTCCTTTTTTAGGAAGTTTTTCATTATTTATTTCAAATGACCATAGCGATGGTGCGGTTGCTTGTTTAATATTTTTAATCACAAGTTTTGCACAATCATTTGCATCTTTTTCATTATCACAGAAATAAAATGACTCTGGTGTTTTTTCATTTACATATCTTGTATTATCAGTAATAAAATTCTTCCAGAAAAGCTCAATATTTTCTTCCATCGCATTAAATTTTAAGCAAAAAAAAACCTTCACTAAGAAGGTTTTTTTTATTATATAATTATAAGTTATTCACCTGGATTTCCAGCTGTTATAATGAATTCAGATCTTCTGTTTAACTGATCTTCATCTTTGCTACAATTTGTACAATCCACTACAGGATTTGATTCACCTTTACCAGCAGATGATAGCCTTGAAGAATCAATACCTTTAGAAATAACATATTGAGATGTAGTTTTAGCTCTTCTCTCAGATAATCTTTGATTATATGAAGAAGGGCCTTTACTATCTGTATGAGACTCAATACTAACAGTCATTTCCGGGTACTTATTCATTATTTGAACTAATTTATCAAGTTCAAAGGCAGCTTCAGCTTTGATATTTGATTTGTCAAAATCAAAATAAATTGCATTAAGTTCAATTTTTTCAGCAACAATAATTTTTTCTATTGGATCTAACATTACATTTATAGATGTAAATTCTTCACTAGACATTTTCAAATCTACTATTTTACTGTTATATCCCTCTTTAGATACTATAAGTTTTCCAGCTTCATCACAAACTAGCATAAATTCAGACACACCTTCATTAGAACTTGTTTTGGTACTTGCTATATTTCCTTCTTTGTCAGAAATAGATGTTGTTGCAGAGTCTATACCTAATTTAGTTTTAGCATCCATTACATTAGCAGTTAAGAGTACATCGCAAATAGGTGTTAATCTTTTTATAGAATAGATGTCATCACTTCCTTTACCACCACTTCTATTTGAAGAAACAAAACCTTCACCTGTAGCCTCATTCATACTAAAAGCAAAATCGTCAGCATTACTATTAACTGGTATCCCTACATTTCGGACTGAGGCCCATTTTCCGTCAACCTCTTTTGTGAAAAACACGTCTAATCCACCAAGACCCAATTGTGAATCAGATGAAAAGTATAAGTTATTTTTGTCGCCAATAAAAGGAAACATTTCTTGACCTTCTGTATTTACCTTTTGACCTAAATTCTCTACATTATTAATATTTCCATTTTCATCAATATCTCCTCTGTATATATCAAAGTTTCCAAATCCACCAGGCATATCAGAAGAAAAGTATAATGTTTTACCATCTGAACTTATTGAGGGATTTTTTACTGAATACTCAACGCTATTTATATTTAGAGCTACAACATTTTTTTCTCCTTTACTTATTTTATATATACCAATAAGACTAGTTATATTATTAGATTCAGGATCTTTTACATATTCATTTTCATAAAAACTTTCTCTTGATATATACATATTGCCCTCATTATCAAAACTAGCTAGGCCTTCATGATATTTGGTGTTAATATTAGAGCCTAAATAGTCTTCATTTAAATAGCTACCACTATCTGTAACATCAAAACTATATATATCAAGGTATGGCTCATTATTCCAACCATAACTAATTCTTTGAGTAATCCAACGACCAAGATCAAATAAACCAACCGTATTTCTTGAAGATGTTATATATAATTTATTATTATTTAATGCTCCTCCAAAATCAGAATACTCGCTGTTTATATCTAAGTTTTGTACATTAAATCTTTTCCCTTTAGAAATAATTTTAGGTAAATAATTAGGGTTTTTCAAGAAGGAAGTAGCTCGATTATCTGCTGGTCTTAACTCAACAAATTTATTCATCCATTTATTTGATAATTTGTATTTTCCATTTGCTTTTAACATTTGAGAATACTTGAAAATAATATCAGGGTCTGAGCTATCTTCTGCTAAAGTTGCATACCATTTTTCTGCTTCAACAGTATTAAATATATTATAATAGCACTCCGCGAGTTGAGCAACTACATAATCCGAAGACTTTCCGTTATTAATTAGTTTTTTATAACTCTCAGCAGCTTTAACAAATTCAAGTTTTGAAAATTGTTTATCTGCTTTTTTCGAACTTTTATCTTGAGCATCAATTGTTGAAATGCTTAGAAAAGTTAATGCGATAAATGTAAATATGTTTTTCATAATAATTATTAGCTTAGCTTATTAAAAATATCTAGGTGATTTTGAAACTTTGGTATTGAAATTTAAGTCGAAATTGATGAAGACTTCGTGAGAAGACTTAGCAATAAAATTTAGTTCTGATTGTACACTGTCGTAAGAATAACCAATTCTACAGCTTGGACTAACTCTAAAATTTACCATGGCAGTCATTGCTGCATCTAATCTATAACCAACTCCTAACTCAACTATGTCATACATAAATAGATTTGCATTTAAATCTAAACTGGCAGGGGTTTCAGATGTGTATTTTAGAAATGCGTGTGGTTTCAATTTAAAATCATTTGATAAATCAAACACATAACCAGTTGCAGCAAATAAATGTTGAGTTTCTGATCCAATATTATAATCATCTGCATCTAAGTGAACAGAGTTTAAAATATTTGGCATAGAAACTGAAACATAATATTTATTTGGTTTATAAAAATATACACCAGCTCCAATGTTAGGAGTCATTTCACTTATATCATTTGCAAAAAAAGGATCATTAAGATCAATTAATGTTAAGTCTACTAATCCAATATCATGAGAAGTAACACCAGCCTTTAATCCAAAGGCAAGTCTGTTTTCTTTTGCCAGATTTAATGTATATGAAAAATCGATATATGCATTAGTTTCCTTAACAGGTCCTATTTGATCAGAAATAATAGACATTCCAAGTCCAACATTATTGCCAATTGGCGTATGGATATTCACTGTACTAGTTTCTGGAGCACCATCAAGACCTTCCCATTGACTTCTATATAATAAACCAACTCCTAAGCCTTCACTAGATCCAGCATAAGCAGGGTTTATCACATTCATATTATACATGTATTGTGTGTATTGAGGGTCTTGTTGAGCATTCAATGAGAATGCGTAAAGAAAAGTTAAAAGTATTAGATAACGTTTTTTCATTTTTGTTTAATTAGAGTTGTTAGTAATTCAAATAAATCCAACTAGTTATAGGGTCCTTACCTGAGTTAAAATAAATAATATAAAAATATGTTCCTACAGGGAG
This sequence comes from Flavobacteriaceae bacterium, assembly GCA_018674025.1. Lineage (GTDB taxonomy): Bacteria > Bacteroidota > Bacteroidia > Flavobacteriales > Flavobacteriaceae > SGZJ01. The sequence continues at coordinate 1,896 of JABHBC010000269.1, read as the reverse complement.
AATATCTCCATCCTGATTAGTACCACACCACTGGTCTACATAATCGTTTAGTTCGTATACTTTAGATCCATATCGGTTAAACACTTCTGCTTTTTCAATATCTTCCCTATCCTCTAAGTGGTCTAATATTAAACAGTCGTTAATTCCATCGCCGTTTGGAGATAATCCTTGAGGTTGATCTACGCAGTAACTATTTTGATAAAACTCAACTTGTATTGTTGTTGAGCTCCAACAAGATGTAATATCATCAAAAACGCTTACAGTAAACTCACCTGATTCTCCACTAATATCATCTAAATTATAAGTAGAATCTGGTCCTACCTGAACATCTATTCCATCTAGTGACCAATAATATGTTAGAGAATTTAGTAAGTTGGCATTTGTAACTTCTACTTCAAGAAGATAATCTTCATTTGCACATTTTATAATATTATCATCAACTGCAATTACTTCAGGAACTGGGAAGAATTCAACTAAAATTTCATCTGTAAATGTACAGTCTGTGTCATTAATTACAATATTAGCGCTGTAAAATGCTGTTTCACTAACTGCTAAAGTAACATCGCTAGCTCCTTCTATTAAATTTCCGTCCATATACCAGCTAATTGTTGAATTGTTAGGTAATCCACCAGCATCTAAAATCATTTCTTGTCCTTGACATAATGCATCTCCAGAATCCAGCAAAATATCCTCACCTAAATCTAAGTCACCTATATTAAAACTACCCGCAGCAATAAATACAGCAGAATCATATACCGTATCTCCGTCATCAGCAACAACTAGTTTGATATGATATAGTTCATTTGGAATTACATTAGCTTCTGCTGTCATTGGAATAGTATGTCCTAAAAAGTTTGTAGGACTAGTTAAGGTCGGAAGACCTCCCGGTCCATAGTAATTACCAAAAAATTCTGGATTTACTGACTCACAATTTGCATTATATTGCTCATCTCTAACTGTAAGAACTGAAATTGGATCTACTGTTCCAGGAACTATAGCTAGATTTGTAGTTACTCCTTGACTGTCAGTTAATAAGAATGCAAATGCATCTGTAAATGTACATTGGAATGTTCCATATTCTTCAGCTGCAAATATGAAATCAAAACTCATAAAATCCGTAACTGGAACAAAATCAAATTCTAAAATTGAAGCATTGTTCGTGTCTCCAGCATTTAAACCAGGTATAACAGACTCTAAATCAGCATCACCAGGCCAGTCATAAGTACCGTCTCCCAAAACACCGGTTTCAGGACCTACTGCGTTAATTACATCTCCAGAAGTCATAATCAAGCCACTTTCAAAAGGCCAAGAAGATCCGTTAGCTTCAAAATAACCTATACCATTAGTACTACCAAAATCGGAACCTGTACTATAAGTAACATTAAAAGCTTGAGAACATTCTGAGTCAATTAATACATCAGTAACTAATTCACTAACAGTGTATAATTCAGTATCTGTTGTGATAGCTGGAGGTACTGTGAATATACAGATGTCAAAGGTTAAGTTTTGCAGTTCATTTGCAGTAAAAGAATAAACTCTAATTCTATATGTTTCTCCAACTGTTAAGCCAGAGGCAACACTTTCGTTTGCATCGCTACAGTATATTTGAGATAAATCATTACAATCATCACCTTGATAAAGCACGTGATATAAATCATTGGTATCTCCATTAATATTGTATAAGCTAATTGCATGATTTTCAGAAACTGCTGTAAATTCAAACCACACATCGTCATCATCTGATCCACCACATGCATTTGGTTCACTTGAAGCAGTAGCTGCAACTAAAGTTCCACTTCCAGACTCTGTGCAGTTTTCATCTGGATTAGCAATTAGTGTTGTAGCATCACTACAATTATCATTAGCAGGTGGACAAGCAAACAGTTGAATAGGATT
>JABHBC010000268.1 GCA_018674025.1 Flavobacteriaceae bacterium | reverse complement strand
TGCTATTCTTTTAATATGTCCCTCATAGGGAAAACTTTCTGGCGAAAACATTGCACATCTAAAATCATGCTTAGTAGCTAAGTTGCAAAGTATTTGGTCCAATATGTCTGATTTACCACTGTTTGGAATACCGCTAACAACTGTCCATTCACCAAATGCCATTTTGAAATAATCATCAGATCCTGGTAAACCAATTGTGTAATTAGTTATTCCATTTTGATTATAGTTCAAAACATCTTGCCAGATATTATCAATATTTAAAACACCCTCTAATGGAAAGTTTTTAGCTTCTTTGATAATGTTTCTTAGGGTTTCTGCTCCCTTACTAATCAAAACCTCATTAGCATCTTTAAAATCACCAAATTCAACATACTTACAACGATAGTTTCCAAATCTTCTAGCTAGCTCATTTCTTAATTGTAAACCAGCATCATCATTATCGGTGCAAAGTATTATTTCTTTTTTATCTTCAAAATACTTAAAACAATTATCTAGGTATTCTAATTTCTGTGAACCTTTACTAGCACCATTTGGAACTGAGCAAACAGAATACAAGCCAGCTTCATGCAAACTTAGTGCATCCATTTCACCCTCAACTATATAACATTTGTTTAATTCTTTAATATTATCAATGCCATAAAATATAAGCTCAGCACCAGAAACTAATTTAAAATTCTTTTCACCATCTCTATATTTTACATTTACAATTTCATTATTTCTATAATAATTAAAATTTATACATCTTCTTTTGGCTTTAACTTGTGGCATATATTCAAGTGATTCGCCTATTTTCCAATGTATTAAAGTGGGTTCTGTTATACCTCTATTGCCAAACCATTTAATTACTCTCTCGGCAATGTTGGAATTTACTTTTGGTGGTAAAACAAATTCAACTTTTTTCTTAAACTTAATACCTACATTACCACCCCATCCACAATGATGGCAATTATATAACCCATCATCAATATTAACTGACAAACAATCATCAGTTTTGTTTTTTCTTTCATGTGAGCATTTTGGACATTTAGTTTTAACAGATCCAGTTGATCTTTTTAAGTTAATACCTAGAGCTGTCAAGTCATTATAGTGATTCATAAATAAAAATATTTTTTAAATATAGAAATTTATTTTAAATATTTAATAAAAATAATAATTCTTTTTTTGTTAATAGATTGCTTTTTTCAATAACATAGGATTTTACCTTAGTCATTCTTTTATTACAATCTTGAAAAATAATATTGTTTAAACTAAAACCCTCAAAAGTATAATTAGGATAATTGCTAGTAAACAAAGCAAATATTTTACAATCAGTATTAGCATATTCTGGAATCATTAATGGGTGATGTTTTTTCCTATTTACTTTTACATCAACAGAATGCCCTAACCAATTAGCATCATAATTATCAGTTTTTAAAACTTTGCTGATATTATGAATTTTAAAATCTGGGTATAAATTATTTTCCCTTGCAAATATAAATTCACCACCAAAACCAGTTATATTTAAATCTAACTCGGACTTAGGATTTACTGTTTTAGAACCATCCCATCCAGTTTTTATTTTATTGTTATGCCTTTGCTCAGCTGATAATTTAACAATAGCTTGTTCGTATTCATCTAAGCTGTAAACTTTGCCTACAATCATTTAACAAACTTTTTAAGCTCCTCAATTTCATTTCTATTTAATATTTGTGATAAATTAAATTCATTGAGTTTATTATATTTAGTTATTGCACCTAATCTTTGTGAGCCATCTGGATCATTATACAATTTGTATTCTTGTATGCCTTTAATTTTATAAAAGCATTTTGGTTTATTATATTTTCTATGATTTTCAATAAATCTATGGATAAACATAATTCCATTTTTATCTTGATTCCTAAGTTTTAGTAATGTTAAAAAATTATTTTTCCAAAAATCATCATCTCTAGCATTTTTAACAGCTAAATATATTTCATCAAGATCGTATTTATCTATTCTAACACATCTGTCTAAACAAACAAACCAATCTTCTTTTTGTTTAGTAGTTTTTGGCTGGTATCTCAAATCAAATAATTTAACAAAGTGAGGGAATGCATTTTGCATTTTCTCAGTTTGTGTAATATTACTTTTATTAGTATGTATATTATTAATATTACTTTGTGGAGGATTTTCCGACTTCGGTTTTTGTCGGCTTTGGATTTTCCCTTTATGGTTTGCCTTTAAAATATAGTTATATCCTTTAAATTTGCCTTTGTCTGTAACCCTTTCCCTCTCTAAATAACCAGTTGATATAAGCTCATTAATCTTTGACCTTATAGCATCTTTGCCCTCTTTAAAATGCCCACAAATAAATTCAACTGTTATTTGTTGCTCAGCTTTGTGAGAAAATAAATAAGCATACAAACCAGTAGCACCAACTGTAATATCTTTGTGCCTAAATATTGAGCTAGGTATAATTGTAAAGTTATCAAACTTCTTAGGTTTTAAAATCTTATTGTATTTCATAAATAAGTAAAGTAATAAAATTATTGTTTGTCAATCAAACCCTTAATTCCATCACAAAATGTTTTTAATTCTCTAAAAGTATCGAAAAACTGATTATAAGATATTTCATCTTCCTCATGCATGAACCATAAAAGCTCCATGAGCAAATCAAATTCTGCTTCACTTGCCACACCAATAAATTTATAATTGTATTTAAAATCATCAGTCGAGCTTTGTGTCCACCTTACTCGTTGTTCGACCTCTTCAAAATATATTTTTTTTGATTTAGCCATTATTTATTATTAAAATAGTTATCTATTATTTCTAAGCACTCATCTAAATTATTACTCCAAACAGCCACCCAGTTAGCATTATTAAGCTCTTTAAGCCACTTTTTCTGATTTTCGGTAGGTTTGTTATACCCAGCTTTTAATTCAATGGCTAATCCGTTCTTTGTTTTATTTGGATCAAATATCATAATATCTGGAATACCTGGTTTAGTACCCAAGTATTTCATTTTGTATCTCTCAAATGGTGATCTTTTACCCTCATTAGCAACATGAGTAAATAATGCTTTTGGATATTTTAAAGCTATATATCTCATAACTTGGTTTTGCAAAACATCTTCTTTTCCAAGATACTTTTGATATGGGTTACTTTTCATAAAGTTTTTTTATAAAATTAAAAAATATTTAGTCAACATCAG
>JABHBC010000267.1 GCA_018674025.1 Flavobacteriaceae bacterium | reverse complement strand
TTAATTGGTAAAGGGAAAAGTTGCTCAATTCTAACAAGTGCTACATCATCTCTGCCTAGCCTTTCTTTTTGGTCTAATAAGTCATAATAAAACTTGCCTGTCACAAATACTAACGTCGTAATTTTTTTTAAATCTAATACACTATTATCATCAATTAAGGGTTTAAAAGATCCCTTTGTAAATTCATCGACAGATGATAGTACTTTTGGATGTCTTAGTAAACTTTTTGGTGTAAAAACAACTAATGGTTTTCTGAAATCTGCTTTCATTTGTCTTCTAAGAATATGAAACATGTTTGCAGGTGTAGAACAATTCGCAACATAAACATTATCTTTTGCACATAACTGCAAATACCTTTCCATTCGAGCAGATGAATGTTCTGCTCCTTGCCCCTCGTATCCGTGAGGCAATAGCATAACTAATCCATTTTGCGTTTTCCATTTATCCTCACCAGAAAACAAATACTGATCAATTATTATTTGAGCACCATTACTAAAGTCTCCAAATTGAGCTTCCCAGATTGTTAAAGTCTTGGGGCTAGCCATTGCATATCCATAGTCGAAACCTAATACAGCATATTCAGATAATAAAGAATTGTATATATTAAAGACCCCTTGATTATCACTAATATTATTATGAAGAACGATCTCCTGCTCACTATCTTCTACTTTAACAACACCGTGCCTATGGGAAAATGTGCCTCTTTCTACGTCTTGGCCTGAAATTCTAACACTAAAACCTTCTTCTAATAGAGATCCATAAGCTAAATGTTCAGCCATTGACCAGTCAAGCTTATCTTGTTCAAACATGGCTAATCTATTATTTACTAGTTTTTTTATCTTATTAATAAACTTTTTATCATCTGGAAGGGTTGAAATTATTTGAACAATTTTTTCCAATTTCATTCTTGAATAAGTTGTATCAATTACCTCAAGCATTTTGTTCTGATTAGCTTTCTGGTAATCTTTCCAATCAGTACTCATAAACTCTGTTATGACAGTTTTATCATCATTTTTAGAATCTTCTAAAAATTCATTTAAACTTGATTTGTAATCATTTTCTAGCTTTTTACTATAATTTAAATCAATTACACCTTCATCTATAAGTCTCTTGGTGTAAATTTCTTTAGGATTTAAATGTTTTGAAATAGCTTTATAAAGTTTTGGCTGAGTAAATCTTGGTTCATCTCCTTCATTGTGACCGTATTTTCTATAACCAAGTAAATCAATGAATACATCTTTTTTGAATTTCATTCTAAAATCTAAAGCAAAAAGAACGGCATGAACAACTGCCTCAACATCATCAGCATTAACATGCATTACTGGTGATAAAGTAACTTTACCAACATCAGTACAATATGTACTTGATCGTCCATCTAAATAATTTGTGGTAAACCCAACTTGATTATTAACAACTATATGAATTGTACCATCAGTTTTATACCCATCTAAGTTTGCCATTTGAATCAACTCATAGGCAATACCTTGTCCTGAGATGGCAGCGTCTCCATGAACAATAATCGGTAGTACTTTTTCAAAATTGTCTTTATGAAAATTATCCTGTTTAGCCCTAACAATCCCCTCTACAACTGAACCAACAGTTTCCAAGTGAGATGGATTAGGCGCAATACTAATATTTACTTTTTTACCAGTGTCTGTTTCTCTATAACTAGTCCAACCTAAATGATATTTAACGTCTCCATCAAATACCTCTTCTTCATAATCTTTCCCTTCAAATTCACTAAAAATTGCTTTGGGTGATTTACCAAAAATATTTGTTAAGGTGTTAAGTCTACCTCTATGAGCCATACCCATAACAAATTCTTCAACACCAAGATTTGCAGCATTCTCTATCAATGAATCTAATGCTGGAATTAATGATTCTCCTCCTTCCAAAGAAAATCTTTTTTGACCAACGTACTTAGTATGTAAAAAATTTTCAAAGGAAAAAGCTTGAACTAATTTCTTTAAAATATGTTTTTTTTGATTCGAACTAAAAGTTGGATGATTATCATTTTCATTAATCCAATTTTGTATCCATTTTCTTTTTTCAGGGCTTCTAATATACATGTATTCAACTCCAATAGCATCACAATAAATTGCTTCAAGATGCTGAATAATTACTTTTAAGGGTTGTGGGCCAATACCTAAAATATCACCTGCATTGAAAATTTTATCTAAGTCACTTTCGTCTAAGTCAAAATTATTTATACTAAGATTTGGCTTGTAAGTTCGTCTATCACGAACGGGATTAGTTTTTGTGAATAAGTGGCCTCTGGATCTGTATGCGTCAATTAAATTAATAACATTAAATTCCTTTTTAACACTATCTGGAATTTGATGAGTTACACCTTCAACAATTTCTTCAATAAAGTTATTATTAGTCCCAAAATCATAACCTTGAAAAAAAGCTCTCCAACTTGGCTCTAAAGAATCTGGATTTTCAAGATACTGATCATATAAATCAGCAAAATAAGCAGAGTGAGCAGCATTTAAAAAAGAGAAATTATCCATTTTTTTTTTCGAAGGATTTCTTATAACAAATTTAATCAAAAATATAAATATTAACTAAATAAGTAGCTCTAAATAAAGAAATTGAATTTATATTTTTCTATCCATTAATGAATTACCAAATTCATATAATAATTTCTTTTTTTCAGCAGAAATATTGAGTGATTCTAAAATTTCAAAAGCAGAATTTGTATACTTTTTTATTTCTTTTACTGTATAATCAACTGACCCGCTTTCTTCAAATAAAGCTTTAGTTGTTTTTATTTTTTCTTCAGAAGAATTGTTGTTGGTATACAATCCAAGTAATTGATTTTTCTTGTCTTCACTTAAAAACTCAATAGCTTTTAGATAAAGATAAGTTTTTTTGTTTTCTAAGATATCTCCTCCAATTTTTTTCCCAAATTTAATTTCATCTCCAAAAGCATCCAAATAATCATCTTGTAACTGAAAAGCAATTCCTAAATATTTACCAAAGTCATATATTTTGTCTTGATCTTCTTTACTTGCACGAGCTATTATAGCTCCCATCTTCATCGATGCACCCAAAAGTACAGCTGTTTTGTAAGTAATCATTTTCAAATAATCTGATGTCTTAACATTATCTCTTGTTTCAAAATCAACATCATATTGTTGACCTTCACAAACTTCAATAGCAGTTTTACTAAATAATTTAGCTAAGTCTACAAAAACTTCACCTTCATAATTTTCAAAAAGCTGATATGCTTGTATTAGCATTACATCACCAGATAATATTCCTGTGCTTACATTCCATTTTTTATGTACAGTTTTATTACCTCTTCTAAGTTCAGCAGAATCCATTATATCATCATGGACAAGAGAAAAGTTATGAAATACTTCAACAGCTAAAGCAGCATCAAGGCCTGACTTGTAAGAGTTAGAAAAAATATCCGTGGCCATTAAAGTTAAAATTGGACGAAGTCTTTTACCCTTAAGTGTCAAAATATATGAGACAGGATCATATAAATTTGATGGTTCCCTGTTGATAGGAAACTTTTTAAGATACTGAACAAAAACTTCTCGATATTGATTCACTGTTAACATAGCGCAAAAATAATCTAATTAATTAGATGACTAAATTAAATAGCAAAAAAACTACAGAAACTTTTGTGGTATTTATAGTTTCCAACTATATTTGCACTCCATTTTAAAATTTTTATGAAAGTTAGAATTCTATTTATTAGTCTTGTCTTATTAGTAGTTACTAATACTATTAGTCAAACATTTAAACTAAAAATTGAAATTGAAAATATAGAACAAAAAGGCACTGTGTATTTAGCCATATATGATAATTCTACAAGTTTTGATCAAGACAATAAAAACAAAAATGTTAACAAAAATAGATGGGTAAAATCAATTGTTGAAGTAGTTAATAAAAACAGTTTTACAAAAAATGTTGAACTAAAAAAGGGAGTTTATGCTATTAGCTTATTTGTCGATAGTAACAATAATAAAATAATTGACAAAAATTTACTTGGAATACCGACCGAACAGTATGGCTTTTCTAATAATGCAACTGGTTTTTTAGGAAGTCCTTCTTACAATGATGCTTCCTTTAATTTAATTAATGACTTAAATATTAAAATTTCATTAAAATGAAAGAAACTATAATAAACAGAGCAACAAGCCTTTTCTTGACACTTGGTTTTAAAAGTGTGACAATGGACGACATTGCAAATGACCTAGGGATGTCCAAAAAAACCATCTATACCTATTTTGATAACAAGATAAGTTTGGTTGAGGCTGCAACTACTCATTTGTTTAAAAAAATTACAGATGGGATTAAAGATATCAAGAGAAAATCCTTAGACCCAATTACTGAATTACATGATATTAAAATTTTTTTAATGAATTCATTGAAGGGTGAAAAAACTTCACCATATCATCAACTACAAAAATATTACCCATCAATACATAAAGAGTTAAAGATCAAGAAATTTGATTTTGTGCTAGAGTCAACAAAAAAAAGTTTACAAAAAGGCGTTAATCAAGGTTTATTTAGAAAAAAAATAAATTTAGAACTTATTTCTAGATTGTATTTTAATGGGATTACAGGAATAAGAAACCCTGAAATATTTCCTACAGAATTGTTTAATCCAGTTGTGTTAATGGAAAGCTATTCTGAATATCATCTAAGAGCCATCGTAACTAAAAAAGGATTGGAAAAATTAGAAAAATTTTATCTAAATAATTAAAAATATAATATGAAAAAGATCTATTTCATTTTTATGGTTTCATACAATTTAGTTTATTCACAAGTTGAAAAATTAAATTTTAGTTTAGAAGAAGCTATTAATTATGCTCAACTAAATAATGCTTCATTAAAATCTGCAGATTTACAAATTAAAGCAGCAGAGGCCATAAAATGGGAAACTATTTCGACTGGCTTACCAAAGATCAACGCAAGCATAAATTATAGCAATTGGATAAAACAACAAGTTTCATTAATCCCTGCTGCTGCTTTTGATAATACTCAGAGCATAATAGATGTTGTAAATAATTATTTTGATATAGATCAAAATAACAATAGTATTA